>DASUOY010000433.1:0-6837 GCA_036276395.1 Pseudomonas sp. | reverse complement strand
GGCAGCACCGACGAGATCAAGGCGTTTGGCAATATGCTGCTCAACTCGGTGGCCGATGGCCTCAACGCCAACTCCTATATCCGCATGATGCCGCACACCACGGCGGCCAATATCAGCATCTTCTTCGGCCTCAAGGGCCGCCTGATCCCCACCTCCAGCGCCTGCACCAGCGGCAGCCAGGGCATCGGCTACGCCTATGAGGCGATCAAGTTCGGCCGCCTGCCGATGATGCTCGCCGGCGGCGCCGAAGAGCTGTGCCCGACCGAAGCCATGGTGTTCGACGCGCTGTACGCCACCAGCCTGAAGAACGACGCGCCGCACAGCTCGCCGCGCCCCTACGACAGCGGCCGCGACGGCCTGGTGATAGGTGAAGGCGCCGGCATCCTGGTTCTGGAAGAGCTGGAACATGCGCAGGCCAGAGGCGCCACCATCTATGCCGAGATCGTCGGCTTTGGCTGCAACTCCGATGGCCAGCACGCCACCAAACCGGTGCAGGCCACCATGCGCGGGGCGATGGAGCTGGCGCTGCAGGATGCCGGCCTTGCGCCTGCCGCCATCGGCTACGTCAACGGCCACGGCACCGCCACCGACCAGGGCGATGTGGCCGAGACCCTGGCCACCAGCGAGCTGTTCGGGACGCAGATGCCGATCAGCTCGCAGAAGAGTTACTTCGGCCACACCCTGGGTGCCTGTGGCGCACTGGAGTCCTGGTTCAGCATCGAAATGATGAACTCAGACAGCTATGTGCCGACCCTGAATCTGGAGAATATCGACCCGGCCTGCGGCGAACTGGACTACCTGCGCGGCGAGTTCCGCCCGATGCGCCATGAGTACGTGATGAACAACAACTTCGCCTTTGGTGGGGTGAATACTTCGCTGATCTTCAAGCGCTGGGCTTGAACGCGAGCTGGATTACACTGATTTTTTGCGCAACACCCTGACCAGAAACTCACAAGAAAGGAGTCATCCGATGAAAGCCAAATCCTGGGTTCTCGCCACTGCATTGCTCAGCCTGCTGCCAACCGTCAGCCAGGCCCGCGACACCACCCTGTTCCCGGACTTCCAGGCCGCCGTACAGGAAGCCACCAACGCCGGTCGCCTGGATGGCAGCGTGAAGTTCTACCTGGCCGGTACCCAACCGGCGGGCAAGGTCAGCATCGTGCGCTCGGGCGTGACCACCAGCAAGAAGACCAACGCCTTCAACAAGAGCGACGAAGGCGCCTGCTCCTGGGCCCTGCAATCGGCGCTGATCGCCTTCCAGAACGCCGCCAAGGCCGCCGGCGCCAATGCCGTGGTCAACCTGGCCAGCAACTATAAGAACATCGAGTACAAGAACGCGCAGAACTACGAATGCCACGCCGGCGCGATCATGGCCGGCGTAGCGCTCAAGGGCGACCTGGCAACCGTCAAGTAACAGGCTGCAGCCGCCTCCTGGCGGGAATAGCAGCAAAGAAAAGGGCCGCATCTGCGGCCCTTTTTTATGGGTCGGCCATCAGCCGTGGTACGGCACCGACAGCTCGTGCACCGCCTCGAAGAAGGCCCGCGCGTGCTCCGGGTCGACTTCCGGGGTGATGCCGTGGCCGAGGTTGAACACCTGGCCGCTGCCGTGGCCATAGCTGGCCAGGATGCGCGCCACCTCGGCGCGGATCGCCGCCGGGTTGGCGTACAGCACGCTCGGGTCCATATTGCCCTGCAGCGCCACCTTGTTGCCGACACGGGCGCGGGCGCTGCCGATATCGCAGGTCCAGTCCAGGCCCAGGGCCTCGGCGCCGGTCTCGGCCATGGACTCCAGCCACAGGCCGCCACCCTTGGTGAACAGGATCACCGGCACGCGGCGACCGTCGTGTTCGCGGATCAGGCCGTCGACAATTTTCTTCATATAGGCCAGGGAGAACTCCTGGTAGGCCGCCGCCGACAGGCTGCCGCCCCAGGAATCGAAGATCTGTACCGCCTGGGCGCCGGCCTTGATCTGGCCGTTGAGGTAGGCGGTGACCGACTGCGCCAGCTTGTCCAGCAGTGCGTGCATGGCCTGCGGGTTGTCGTAGAGCATGGCCTTGGACTTGCGGAAGTCCTTGCTTGAGCCGCCCTCGACCATATAGGTGGCCAGGGTCCAGGGGCTGCCGGAGAAGCCGATCAGCGGCACGCGACCGTTCAGCTCGCGGCGGATGGTGCGTACGGCCTCCATCACATAACCCAGGTCCTGCTCCGGGTCGGGGATCGGCAGCGCTTCGATATCGGCCATCGAGCTAATGACTTTCTTGAAACGCGGGCCTTCGCCGGTTTCAAAGTACAGGCCCTGGCCCATGGCATCGGGGATGGTCAGGATGTCGGAGAACAGGATCGCCGCGTCCAGCTGCGGGTAACGATCCAGCGGCTGGATGGTGACCTCGCAGGCCAGCTCGGGGTTCTTCATCAGGTTGACGAAGTTGCCTGCCTTGGCGCGGGTGGCGCGGTACTCCGGCAGGTAACGACCGGCCTGACGCATCATCCACACCGGGGTGACATCGACGGGTTGCTTGAGCAGGGCGCGGAGAAAGCGGTCGTTCTTCAGGACGGACATCGGCAGGATTCCTGGAAATTCGGCAGGGAAGCTTCACGGCAGGGAGTATGTGGGCGCCAGCCAGCGACGTCCCCCTCCTCCGGGCGGGCTCCTGAATCACAGGCGCACCGCGCACCGTGACGCAGAAAAAGTGTGGGCATTTTCGCAGAGCGCAAAACAAAAGGCACGGCGAGTGCCGTGCCTTTTGTCTACCGGGTCAATTTGTCGCGGCCCAACTCCTAACTCTAAGCGTTACGAGCGAAGGTCAGGCAAGGCGAAAGCAGGCGAGGAAGCGCAGTGTACGAGTTGTACATGAGCATTCCGAGCCTGCTTTCAACGCAGCATGGCCGAGCGCAGTAGCTTAGACGCCGAGATAGTCCAGGATACCTTCGGCGGCGTTACGGCCTTCGAAGATCGCCGTCACCACCAGGTCAGAACCGCGCACCATGTCGCCACCGGCGAAGATCTTCGGGTTGCTGGTCTGGTGCTTGAACTGGCTCTGCTCCGGCGCCACCACACGGCCCTGGCTGTCGGTCTGGATTTCGAACTGCTCGAACCAGGACGCCGGGCTTGGGCGGAAACCGAAGGCGATCAGCACGGCTTCCGCCGGGATGATTTCCTCGGAACCGGGGATCGGCTCGGGGCTGCGACGGCCACGGGCATCCGGTGCGCCAAGACGGGTCTCGACCACTTTCACGCCTTCGACCTTGTCTTCACCGACGATGGCGATGGGCTGACGGTTAAAGAGGAATTTCACCCCTTCTTCCTTGGCGTTCTTCACTTCCTTGCGCGAGCCCGGCATGTTTTCTTCGTCGCGGCGATAGGCGCAGGTCACCGACTTGGCGCCCTGACGGATCGAAGTGCGGTTGCAGTCCATCGCGGTGTCACCGCCGCCGAGGACGACGATGCGCTTGCCCTTCATGTCGATAAAGTCTTCCGCGTTCTTCTCGAAACCGAGGTTGCGGTTGACGTTGGCGATCAGGAAATCCAGCGCATCGGTGACGCCCGGCAGGTCTTCACCGGGGAAGCCGCCCTTCATATAGGTGTAGGTGCCCATGCCCATAAACACGGCATCGTACTCATCCAGCAGCTGCTGCATGGTGATGTCTTTGCCGATCTCGGTATTCAGGCGGAATTCGACGCCCATGCCGGTGAAGACTTCGCGGCGATTGCTCAGCACGCTCTTCTCCAGCTTGAACTCGGGAATGCCGAAGGTCAGCAGACCACCGATTTCCGGGTTCTTGTCGAACACCACCGGGGTCACACCGTTGCGCACCAGGACGTCGGCGCAGCCGAGACCGGCCGGGCCGGCACCGATGACGGCGACGCGCTTGCCGGTTGGCACCACGCGCGACATGTCCGGGCGCCAGCCCATGGCGAAGGCCGTGTCGGTGATGTACTTCTCCACCGAACCGATGGTCACCGCGCCGAAGCCGTCGTTGAGGGTGCAGGCACCCTCGCATAGACGGTCCTGCGGACACACCCGGCCGCAGACTTCCGGCAATGTGTTGGTCTGGTGGCTCAGTTCGGCGGCGGCGAGGATGTTGCCCTCGGACACCAGCTTCAACCAGTTGGGAATGAAGTTGTGCACCGGGCACTTCCATTCGCAATAGGGGTTACCGCAGCCCAGGCAGCGATGCGCCTGGTCTGCGGCCTGCGCCGGCTTGAAGTTGTCGTAGATCTCGACGAACTCTTTCTTACGCTGACGCAACAGTTTCTTCTTCGGGTCTTTGCGCCCGACTTCGATGAACTGGAAGTCGTTATTCAGACGTTCAGTCATTGCAATACCTCATCAAACCACTTCAGGCGCATTCTTATTGCGGGTTGGCACGGGTGCTGGAGAGCAACGACTTCAGGCTTGCCGCCTTCGGTTTGACCAGCCAGAACTTGCGCAGGTAGTCGTCGAGGTTTTCCAGCAGGTTGCTGCCCCACTCGCTGGCGGTTTCCGCCACATATTCGGTCAGCACGCCGCGCAGGTGGCTGCGGTAGGCTTCCATGGCTTCGTTGTTGATCCGCTGGATTTCCACCAACTCGTGGTTAACACGGTCAACGAAGCTGTTGTCCAGGTCCAGCACATAGGCGAAGCCGCCAGTCATACCGGAACCGAAGTTGTAGCCGGTTTTGCCCAGTACGCAGACGAAACCACCGGTCATATATTCGCAGCAATGGTCGCCCGTGCCTTCCACCACGGTGTGCGCACCGGAGTTGCGCACGGCGAAACGCTCGCCCGCGGTACCGGCTGCGAACAGCTTGCCACCGGTGGCACCGTACAGACAGGTGTTGCCGATGATGGCCGACTCCTGGGTCTTGAACGGGCTGCCTTTCGGCGGAACGATCACCAGCTTGCCACCGGTCATGCCCTTGCCGACGTAGTCGTTGGCATCGCCTTCCAGGTACAGGTTCAGACCACCGGCGTTCCATACGCCGAAGCTCTGCCCGGCAGTGCCCTTGAAGCGGAAGGTGATAGGCGCCTTGGCCATGCCCTGGTTGCCGTGCTTGCGGGCGATTTCGCCGGACACGCGGGCACCGATGGAACGGTCGCAGTTGCAGATATCCAACTCGAACTCGGCGCCGCTGGCAGCGTCGATCGCCGGCTTGGCCAGCTCGACCATCTTCTCGGCCAGCAGGCCCAGGTCGAACGGCGGGTTCTTCTCCACCTGGCAGAACTGCGGCTTGTCGGCCGGGATATGGTCGCTGCCGAGCAGCGGGGTCAGGTCAAGATGGCCCTGTTTCTCGGTTTCACCCGGCAGGATTTCCAGCAGATCGGTACGCCCGATCAGCTCTTCCAGGCTACGTACGCCGAGCTTGGCCAGCCACTCGCGGGTCTCTTCGGCGACATAGGTGAAGAAGTTCATCACCATCTCGACCGTGCCGATAAAGTGATCCTTGCGCAGCTTGTCGTTCTGCGTGGCCACGCCGGTGGCGCAGTTGTTCAGGTGGCAGATGCGCAGGTATTTGCAGCCCAGAGCGATCATCGGCGCGGTGCCGAAGCCGAAGCTTTCGGCGCCGAGGATGGCCGCCTTGATCACGTCCAGGCCGGTTTTCAGGCCGCCGTCGGTCTGTACCCGCACCTTGCCGCGCAGATCATTGCCGCGCAGGGTCTGGTGGGTTTCCGCCAGGCCGAGTTCCCACGGCGCGCCGGCGTACTTGATCGAGGTCAGCGGCGAGGCGCCGGTGCCACCGTCGTAGCCGGAGATGGTGATCAGGTCGGCATAGGCCTTGGCCACACCGGCGGCGATGGTGCCGACACCGGCTTCCGCCACCAGCTTGACCGACACCAGTGCGGCCGGGTTGACCTGCTTGAGGTCATAGATCAGCTGCGCCAGGTCTTCGATCGAGTAGATGTCATGGTGCGGCGGCGGCGAAATCAGGGTCACGCCGGGCACGGCATAGCGCAGCCGGGCGATCAGGCCGTTGACCTTGCCGCCAGGCAGCTGACCGCCTTCACCGGGCTTGGCGCCCTGGGCGACCTTGATCTGCAGCACTTCGGCGTTGACCAGGTATTCCGGGGTCACGCCAAAGCGGCCGGTGGCCACCTGCTTGATCTTCGAGCTGCGCACGGTGCCGTAACGGGCCGGGTCTTCGCCGCCCTCACCGGAGTTGGAGCGCGCGCCCAGGCGGTTCATCGCCTCGGCAATGGCTTCATGGGCCTCGGGGGACAGCGCGCCGAGGGAGATACCGGCGGAGTCGAAGCGCTTGAGGATGGCCTCGAACGGCTCGACTTCGTCCAGCGGCAGCGGCTGGTCAGCCAGCTTGACCTTGAGCAGGTCGCGCAGCATCGACACCGGGCGGGTATCGACCAGGGCGCTGTATTCCTTGTACTTCTCGTAGCTGCCCTGCTGCACGGCCGCCTGCAGGGTGTTGACCACGTCCGGGTTGTAGGCGTGGTACTCGCCGCCATAGACAAACTTGAGCAGACCACCCTGCTGGATGGCCTTGCGGTTGTTCCAGGCCTCATTCGCCAGCAGTTTCTGCTCGGCTTCGATATCGACGAAGCGCGCACCCTTGATGCGGCTGGCCACGCCACGGAAGCACAGTTCGTTGACTTCTTCGGACAAACCGACGGCTTCGAACAGCTGCGCGCCACGGTAGGAGGCGACGGTGGAGATACCCATCTTCGACAGGATCTTCAGCAGGCCCTTGGAGATGCCCTTGCGGTAGTGCTTGAACACCTCATAGAGATCGCCGAGCACTTCGCCGGTGCGAATCAAGTCACCCAGCACTTCGTAAGCGAGGAACGGGTAAACCGCCGACGCGCCGAAGCCCAACAGCACCGCATAGTGGTGCGGATCACGGGC
>DASUOY010000432.1:0-6552 GCA_036276395.1 Pseudomonas sp. | reverse complement strand
TGATTGGTCAGGCTCAGCTCCGGCAGGCTGCGGCTCTGTGGCAGCAGGACGATGCCGGCATCGAGCAGAACGGTGGGATCACCCTGGCCCTTGCTGGTCAGCACCTTGTTGACGGTCAGGCCCAGCACCAGGGCGACTATGGCAACGAGAACAAAAACGGTGATCTGGGTTCGGGTCATGGCACCAACGATTACAGGTTTAACAGCAGAGTCTGGTCATTTAGAAGCGTCGCGAGCGACGGTTATGCAAGGCGAAGTCAGCCGAGGAAGCGCAGTGTACGAGTTGTACATGAGCATTCCGAGGCTGATTTCAACGCAGCAGAACCGAGCGCAGTAGCTTCTACATGATCAGATAGTGGTCGACCAGCAAGGCGATAAAAAGCGCGAAAAGATACCAGATGCTGTATTTGAAGGTGCTGATCGCCGCATGCGGTTTGCTGTCACGGTACAGCACCACCGCCCAGTGCAGAAAACGCCCGCCCAGCAGCACGGCACAGGCGAGATAGAGCAGCCCGCTCATATGGATGGCGTAAGGCAGCAGGGTCACGGCGAACATCACCAGGGTGTAGAGCAGGATATGCACCTTGGTGTAGTGCTCGCCGTGGGTCACCGGTAGCATGGGGATATCGGCCTTGGCGTATTCCTCCTTGCGGTGGATGGCCAGGGCCCAGAAGTGCGGTGGTGTCCAGGCGAAGATGATCAGCACCAGCAGCAGCGGTTCGGCGCTGATATGCCCAGTCACGGCTACCCAGCCGAGCAGCGGTGGCGCTGCGCCAGCCAGCCCGCCGATCACAATATTCTGCGGCGTGGCGCGCTTGAGAAAGCCGGTGTAGAGCACCGCATAGCCGAGCAAGGAGGCCAGGGTCAGCCAGGCCGCCAGTTCGTTGGTAAAGGTCAGCAGCAGCGCCATCCCCGCCACCGCCAGCAGCAAGGCAAAGCCCAGCGCCGCGGTCGGCGATAAACGCCCGGCCGTCACCGGTCGTTTGTGGGTGCGCGCCATGATCGAATCGATGCGCCGGTCGACCACATGGTTGACCGCCGCCGCAGCCCCCGCGCACATGCCGATACCGAGATTGCCGAAGATCAGCACCTGCCAGGCCACGCCCGCGCGGGTGGCGAGGAACATGCCGACCAGGGAGGTGATCAGCATCAGCACCACCACCCGCGGCTTGGTCAGCTCCAGGTAGTCGCGCCAGCTGGCGTGGGCTTGGTGTTCGCGCACTAGAGTAGCCATAGGGTCTCTCCTCGATTGTTCTTGTTATTGGCCGGGCAGCGCGGCAAGGCCAGCCTGCGCGCCTGCAGCCCGAGATGCCAGCGGGACGCTGCTGCGTACCCGGTAATTGATCAGTACCAGGGTCAGCAGCAGGGCCGCGCCGCCGAGGTTGTGCGCCACTGCCACCAGCAGCGGCAGGTGAAACACCACGTTGCTGATACCCAGGCTGACCTGCACCGCCAGCGCCAGCAGCAGCAAACCGGCCAGCCGCCCCAGGCCATGGCGCTTGAGTTGCCAGGCCAACAGCAGCAGCACCAGGGTCACCAGCAGCGCGCCGAGGCGGTGGGTCATATGAATGGCGGTGCGCGCATCGCTGTCGAGCTGGCCGCCGAGGTAGTTGGGGCCGATATGCTGGGTCAGGTGAAAGCCGTTGGCGAAGTCCATCGCCGGCCACCATTCGCCATGACAGGTCGGCAGATCGACGCAGGCGACCGCCGCGTAGTTACTGCTGACCCAGCCACCGAGGGCGATCTGCCCTATCACCAGCAGCAAGCCGAGCGCCGCCAGGCTGCGCAGTCGAGCGGGAAGATTGGCCAAGGCGGCCGCCTTGCTGGACAGCCGCAGGGTCAGCAGAAACAACAGGCTAAGGGTGGCGAACCCGCCGAGCAGATGCGCCGTGACGACTTGCGGCCAGAGTTTCAGGGTTACCGTCCACATGCCGAAGGCCGCCTGCAGCATCACCAGGCCGAGCAACAGCAGCGGCAGTTTTAGCGGCTGACCCATCTCATTGCGGCGGCGCAGTGCCTGTATTGCCAGACCCAGAATCACCAGACCGAGGCTGCCGGCAAAGTAGCGGTGGACCATCTCGTACCAGCCCTTGGCCACCTCCACCGGCGCTTCGGGGAAACGCGCCTCGGCCAGTGTCTGTTTGTGCTCGCTCATCGGCACGCCGATAAAGCCGTAGCAGCCGGGCCAGTCCGGGCAACCCAGGCCGGCGTGGGTCAAGCGGGTATAGGCACCGAGCAGCACCACCACAACTGCCAGCACGGTGGCGAACAGGGCAAAACGGTAACCGGGCTTGCTCATCATCAGTCCTTAGCCGTGGGCAGCATTAACCAATCTGGGAGATTTTCAGCAGATGCCGCAGATCATTGAGAATCGCCTTGCCCTTGCTGGTGGCGTCATATCGCAGCACCAGATTGCCGCGCGGGTCGACTATCCACAGCTGCGCGCCGGAGGCGTTGCCGGCGGTCTTGCCGTAGGCATCCAGCTGCAGCTGATAGCGTGCCAGCTGCGGGTATTCGCGGCGCAACTGGGCGTCATAGTCCGCCGTCAGCGGTTGCGCGCTGGCCAGGCCATGGGCGGCGCGGCCGACATCGCGGTTGAGGCCGATATGCACCTGGCGGGCGAGAAACACCAGCTCCTTGCAGGCGGCATCGCAGACATCCGGCACGGTCACCAGCAGCTGCCAGCGCTGCTCATCGGCGCCGACCACGCCGAGATCGGCGCGGGTCTGCCCGGTACCGATCAGTTCGCCGTGGTAGCTGCGGGTTTCCGGCACCCAGAAGCGCCACTGGTACATGGCGCTGGCGAGGATCATCGGGCCGATAACCACGGCCAGAATCAGGATCAGTTGCAGCCGCCCACGGCGACGCTGGCTGGGCGGCACTTCAGGTAAAGCGTCAGGCAGAGCGGTGGCTGGATTCATGGCGAGTCTCCCGCGCGTTATATAGACCGAGATAGATAAACAGGCCGAGCAATGCCGCCGCCAGGGCGAACCATTGCACGGCATAACCGAGGTGTTTGTCCGGGCTCATGGCAACCACCGGCCAATCGCTCTGCAATGAGGCGGGGCCGGGTTCCAGGCGCACTTCATAGCTCAGGCCACCACGCCCCAGTTGTTGCCAGAGGGCATCCGGTTTGACCTCGCTGATCAGTCGCGGCCAGCCAGCGGCGGGCTGCGCTGCCTGCAACTGCAAGGGCTCGCCCAGGGGCACATAGACCCAGGCAGTCAGACGCAGCGGGCTGTCGGGGGTGGCGAAGCTGGGAGCGATGCGGCGATCCGGCCAGGCTAGCCAGCCGCGATTGAGCAACAGCCAGAGGCCGCTGTTTTGATCATAGAAGGGTTGCAGCAGCTCCACGCCGGCCTGGCCGTCGCGGGTGCGGTTGTCCAGCAGCAGGCTGTGCCGCGCATCGAAATAACCCTGCAACTGGACCCGCACATAGGCCGGGTCCGCTTGCCGTTCGAGTTCGCTGAGCTTGATCGGCGCGGCCTGCTGGCGGGCCTGGTGGGCAGCCAGCAGTTCGCGTTTCTCCTCGGCGCGGGCCAATTGCCAGAAGCCCAGGGCGATCAGGCCAGGCAACAGCAGCAACACCAGTACGCTGGGCAGCCAGCCAGGACGAAAGGCGTTCATAACGCCCTCCCTAAAGCCCTGAGCAAGCTGGCTATACTGCAAGACCGCATTTCCCATCCCCCGGAGTCACGCATGCTTAAAGCCGCGATCGTCCTGTTACTACTGGCTACTCTGGTCAGTCTATTCAGTGGCCTGTTCTTTCTGGTCAAGGACGAAGGTAAAACCTCCCGGGTGGTGAACGCGCTGACTGTGCGCGTCACCCTTACCGCCTTGACCGTCGCCCTTATTGCCTGGGGCTTCTACAGTGGCCAACTGGTTCCGCATGTCACCTGGTAACGCCGTCACAGCACATAGACGAAGACGAACAAGCCAATCCACACCACATCGACAAAGTGCCAGTACCAGGCCGCTGCCTCGAAGCCGAAGTGCTGCTCGGGGCTGAAATGGCCGCGAATAACCCGAATCAGCATGATGCTCAGCATCAGTGCGCCCAGGGTTACGTGAGCGCCGTGAAAACCGGTGAGCATAAAGAAGGTGGCGCCGTAGATGCCCGAGCCCAGGGTCAGGCCCAGTTCGGTATAGGCGTGGATATATTCCTCGACCTGGAACACCAGAAAGGCGATACCGAGAATTACCGTCAGCGCCAGCCACAGGGTCAGCGGTTTGCGGTGATTTTTGCGCAGCGCGTGGTGGGCGAAGGTCAGGGTAAAGCTGGAGCTGACCAGCAGTATGGTATTGAGCAGCGGCAGGCCCCAGGCGCTGATAACCCCGCTGGGCGCCGGATAGAGTTTCGGGTCGGGGGTGTTGAGCAGCGGCCAGCTGTATTCGAAGCCCGGCCAGAGCATATTGGCGATGCCCTTGTCGCCCTCGCCGCCGAGCCATGGCCCGGCCCAGGTGCGCACGTAGAACAGCACGCCGAAGAAAGCGGCGAAGAACATCACCTCGGAGAAGATAAACCAGCTCATGCCCCAGCGGAACGAGCGGTCCATCTGCGGGCTGTACATGCCGGAGCGGCTTTCCTTGATCACGTTGCCGAACCAGCCGAACAGCATATAGGCGAGGAACAGGCCACCGATAAAGAAGATCAGCGGGCCGTTGGAATCGGCGCGCTCGGCCTTCATATCGTTGAACCAGGTACCGACGCCGTAGACCGAAAACAGCATGCCCAGGGTGGCAATGATCGGCCACTTGCTCTGCGCGGGGACGTAATAGCTTTCGTGACTCTCGTGACTCGACATTGTTGTTCTCCTTATGGAGTCGCTTGTGCCACCGGCGGCTTGCGCGCGGTGATATCAAACAAGGTGTAGGCCAGGGTCAGGTGGCGTACATCTGCCGGTAGATCTCGATCGACGATAAAGCGCACCGGCATTTCGATACGTTCGCCGGGTTGCAGTACCTGTTGGGTAAAGCAGAAGCATTCGGTCTTGTGGAAATACGCGGCCGCCTTGGACGGCGCCACGCTGGGAATCGCCTGGGCGACCATCGGCTTGTCCGTGGGGTTGTGGGCGATAAACAGCATTTGCGTGCTGTCGCCCGGATGCACCACCAATTCGTCGGCCTGGGGGCGGAATTCCCAGACCATCTCGGCCGAATTGGTGGCGAGAAACTGCACCCGCACCTGGCGCGAATCGTCCACCTGTTGCTGCTCGGCCTGATAGGCGCCGGCGGTCTTGCCGTTGATGCCAAAGGCCTGGCACATCACGTCATAGATCGGCACCAGGGCGAAACCGAAGCCGAACATCGCCACCACCACCAGTGACAGGCGGGTAACCAGGCGGCGGGTCGACAGGGTTTCGCTCACGGCCGCGCTCCTACTTCACTTCCGGCGGGGTCTGGAAGGTGTGGTACGGCGCCGGCGACGGCACTGTCCACTCCAGCCCTTCGGCACCGTCCCAGGGCTTGGCCGCAGCGGGTTTGCCGCCACGGATGCACTTGATGACGATAAACAGGAACAGCAGCTGGGTGGCGCCGAACATAAAGGCGCCGATGCTGGAGACCATATTGAAGTTGGCGAACATCATGTTGTAGTCCGGGATGCGCCGCGGCATGCCGGCCAGGCCGACGAAGTGCATGGGGAAGAACGCCATGTTCATGCCGATAAAGCTCATCCAGAAATGCAGCTTGCCGAGGGTCTCGTCGTACATGTGGCCGGTCCACTTCGGCAGCCAGTAGTAGGCCGAGGCGAAGATGCCGAAGATCGCCCCCGGCACCAGCACGTAGTGGAAGTGCGCCACCACGAAGTAGGTGTCGTGGTACTGGAAGTCCGCCGGGGCGATGGCCAGCATCAGGCCGGAGAAGCCGCCGATGGTGAACAGGATGACGAAGGCCACCGAGAACAGCATCGGCGTCTCGAAGGTCATTGAGCCGCGCCACATGGTGCTGGCCCAGTTGAACACCTTCACCCCGGTCGGCACCGCGATCAGCATGGTGGCGTACATAAAGAACAGCTCGCCGGTCAGCGGAATGCCGACGGTGAACATATGGTGCGCCCACACGATAAACGACAGAAAGGCGATCGAGGCGGTGGCGTAGACCATCGAGGTGTAGCCGAACAGCGGCTTGCGCGCGAAGGCCGGGATGATCGCACTGACCGCGCCGAACGCCGGCAGGATCATGATGTACACCTCGGGGTGACCGAAGAACCAGAACACGTGCTGGAACAGCACCGGATCACCACCGCCGGCGGCGCTGAAGAAGCTGGTGCCGAAGTGCACATCCATCAGCATCATGGTTACGCAGCCAGCCAGTACCGGCATTACCGCAATCAGCAGGAAGGCGGTGATCAGCCAGGTCCAGACGAACAGCGGCATCTTCATCAGGGTCATGCCGGGGGCGCGCAGGTTGAGGATGGTGGCGACCACGTTGATCGCACCCATGATCGAACTGATCCCCATAAGGTGCACGGCGAAGATAAAGAAGGTCACGCTTTCCGGTGCGTAGGTGGTCGACAGCGGGGCGTAGAAGGTCCAACCGAAGTTGGGTCCGC
>DASUOY010000431.1:0-2727 GCA_036276395.1 Pseudomonas sp. | reverse complement strand
TGCGCAGCACGCCGATGGCCGAAGCCATTCCGACCATTCCGCTGGAGGCGATCAACAGCTTCCTGCTCTCCAACCGCATCGTCGATACCCCGGAACAGTTCAGCGGCGCGCCCTATATCGTCGCCGGCAACGCCGAGCGGGTGGTCAGCGGTGTCGGTGATCGCATCTATGCCCGCGGCAGTTTCGATGAGGCCGCTCCGGTCTATGGCATCTTCCGCCAGGGCAAGACCTACCTCGACCCGGATACCAAGGAATTCCTCGGGATCAACGCCGATGATATCGGCAGCGGCGAAATAGTGGCCGAGGAAGGTGATGTCGGCACCCTGGCGCTGACCCGTTCGACCCAGGAAGTACGCCTGGGTGATCGCCTGTTCGCCACTGAAGAACGCTCGATCAACTCGACCTTTATGCCAAACGAGCCGGCCAGCAAGATCAATGGCCTGATTCTCGACGTGCCGCGTGGGGTGACCCAGGTAGGGCAGTTCGATGTGGTCACCCTGAACAAGGGCGTGCGCGATGGTCTGGCCGAGGGCAACGTGCTGGCCATCTACAAGACCGGGGAAACCGTGCGTGACCGCGTTACCGGCGAGTCGGTGAAGATTCCGGACGAGCGTGCCGGCCTGTTGATGGTGTTCCGCGCCTACGACAAGCTCAGTTACGGCCTGGTGCTCAACGCTACCCGCTCCCTCGAGCTAATGGATAAAGTGCGTAACCCGTAACACTTAGAAGCCCCGCGATTGCGGGGCTTCTGCTTTGTGCATCAACCCGTTTAGCCGCCCAGCGGCGCGACCGATCAAGGATGATCCGTATGTCGCCACCCTCCGCTATGTCCCCTGCCATCTCCCCCGCCGAGCTCGAAGCCCGTTTGCGCCTGCATTGCTTGCCGGAACTGGGGCCGCGGCGTTTTCGCAAATTAATGGCCGCATTCGGCAGCGCCGCCGCCGCGCTCAGTGCGCCGGCCAGTGCCTGGCGCGCCCTGGGCTTGCCGGCGGCCTGCGCCGAACCCAGGCGCAGCGCCGAGGTGCGCGAACGGGCGGGCGCCAGCCTGGCCTGGCTGGAGCAGGATCGGCAGCTGCTGCTGATGTGGGACGACCCGGCCTATCCCGCCCTGCTTGGCGAACTGGACGATGCCCCACCGCTGCTGTTTGTGGCCGGTGATTGTGTTGTGCTGGAGCGCCCCCAACTGGCCATGGTCGGCAGTCGTCGCGCCTCACGCCCCGGCTTGGACACGGCGCACAGTTTTGCCCGCAGCCTGGCGGCCGGCGGCTTCGTGATTACCAGCGGTCTGGCCCTGGGCATAGACGGCGCCGCCCATCAGGGCGCCCTGGATGCCGGCGGCCAGACCATCGCCGTGCTCGGTACCGGTTTGCAGTGTTTGTACCCCGCGCGGCATAAGCAGCTGGCCGCCGCTATCGTCGAGGGCGGCGGCGCCCTGGTTTCCGAGTTACCGCTGGACTGTCCGCCACAGTCCAGCAATTTTCCCCGGCGCAACAGGATTATCAGCGGCCTGGCCTTGGGCGTGCTGGTGGTCGAGGCCAGCCCTTCCAGCGGCTCCTTGATCACCGCGCGCTTGGCCGCCGAGCAGGGCCGTGAGGTCTATGCCATTCCCGGCTCCATCCACCATCCGGGAGCCCGTGGCTGCCACCAACTGATTCGCGATGGGGCGACGCTGGTGCAAAGCGTCGAGCATATTCTCGAAGCCTTGCGTGGTTGGCAGATGCCGGGGCCAGATCAGGTGGCCTTGGCGGCGGTCCAAGCAGACAGCCATCCCCTGCTGGATCTGCTGCATGCCGCGCCGCACAGCAGCGAAGCCCTGGCCGCGGCCAGTGGCTGGCCCCTGGCCCAGGTGTTGGCGGCCCTCACCGAACTGGAGCTGGAAGGCTTGGTGGTCAACGAAGGCGGGCGCTGGCTGGGCCGCACCGGCTAGCTTGGATACACTGCGCGAAGCCTTTAGCGGAGAGTGGTCGATGGTCAGTAGTTTTCAGGTGCAACAAACGGCACAGGTGGTGCGCCAGGGCGGCGTGATCGCCTATCCGACCGAAGCGGTGTGGGGCCTGGGTTGTGATCCCTGGGATGCGCAGGCGGTGGAACGCCTGCTGGCGCTCAAGGAACGGCCGGTGGACAAGGGCCTGATCCTGGTGGCCGATTGCATCGAACAGTTCGATTTCCTTCTTGAAGACCTGCCGGAGATCTGGCAGAAGCGCCTGGCTGCCAGCTGGCCGGGGCCCAATACCTGGCTGGTGCCGCATCAGCATCGCCTGCCGCAGTGGATCACCGGCCAGCATGACAGCGTGGCCCTGCGCGTCAGCGATCATCCGTTGGTGCAGGCACTGTGCCGCCTGACCGGGCCGCTGGTTTCCACCTCGGCCAATCCGGCCGGTCGCCCTGCCGCCCGTTCGCGGCTAAGGGTCGAGCAGTATTTCCCGCGGCAGTTGGACAAGGTGCTGGGCGGCGCCCTGGGCGGGCGCAAGAACCCCAGCCTGATTCGCGACCTGGTCAGCGGCGACGTGGTGCGGCCGTCCTGAGTTAACCCCCATTACGGCAAGAGAATGGTCGAGCCGGTGGTCTGCCGGGCGCTTAGCGCCGCCTGGGCCGCGGCGGCATCCTTGAGCGCATGGCGGTTGCTGATCTCCACCTTGAGCTGGCCGCTGGCGATCATGGCGAACAGCTCGTCGGCCATCATCTGCAGGCGTTCGGCAGTATCGGCGTAACTGGCCAGGGTCGGGC
>DASUOY010000430.1:0-2996 GCA_036276395.1 Pseudomonas sp. | reverse complement strand
TCAGGAAGGCGCGGGCGATCTCGCTGACGTCGCTGCCGCGCTCACGCAGGGCCGGCAGCTTGAGGGCGATCACGTGCAGGCGGTAATACAGGTCTTCGCGGAACTGGCCGACTTTGGCCAGGCTCTTGAGGTCGCGGTGGGTGGCGGCGATCAGGCGTACGTCGACCTTCTGCGACTGCACCGAGCCGACTCGGCGAATTTCGCCTTCCTGCAGCACGCGCAGCAGGCGCGCCTGGGCTTCCAGCGGCAGCTCGCCGATCTCGTCGAGAAACAGGGTACCGCCATCGGCGGCTTCCACCAGGCCTGCGCGGCCTGCGCTGGCACCGGTAAAGGCGCCTTTCTCATGGCCGAACAGTTCGGACTCGATCAAGGATTCCGGGATGGCGGCGCAGTTCACCGAAATCAGCGGCGCCTTGGCGCGCCGCGAGAGGTTGTGCAGGGCGCGGGCCACCAGCTCCTTGCCGGTGCCGGATTCGCCCTGGATCAGCACGTTGGAGTCGGTCGGGGCGACCTTGCGGATCTTGCTGTACATCTCCTGCATGGCGGCGCAGGAGCCGATAATGCCGATCTCGCCATTGCTGTTGTCCACGGCCTTGTCGGTGTTGGCCTTGGGGGTGGCGGCGGGGGCGCTGGGGGCGTTCTTGGCCTGCTGGTGGTCGCGCAGGATACGCGCCACGGCCTGGAGCATTTCGTCGTGGTCGAAGGGCTTGGCGATATAGTCGACCGCGCCCATCTTCATCGAGTCCACCGCCGAGCGCAGGCTGGCGTAGCTGGTCATGATCAGCACCGGGGCGCCCTGGGCCAGCTTGATCAGCTCGGTACCGGGGGCGCCGGGCAGGCGCAGGTCGCTGACGATCAGGTCGAAGCTGGGAATGCTGAAGCGCTCTTGCGCTTCCTGTACCGAGCCGGCCTCGCTGACCTGGTACTGGTTGCGTTCCAGCAGGCGGCGCAAGGCAGAGCGGATAATGGTTTCGTCTTCGACGATCAAAATATGAGGCATCAATTCGGTCTCTCGACGGTCTCGGAAACCCTCACGGGGTCTTGCGACCTCGCCGGCGGGTTCTCTAGTAGCTGGTTTAAGTCGCTATGGACGTCGCCTCGACATGCCGCGGCAGGCTGACCCGGATACGGGTGCCACGTTGTTGCTCGGGGTCGGCCGGGCTGTCGATTGTTATCTGTCCATAATGCTCTTCCACGATCGAATAGACCAGTGCAAGGCCCAGTCCCGTACCTTTGCCCGGGTCCTTGGTGGTGAAGAAGGGTTCGAACAGGCGGTCGATGATGGCCTTGGGAATCCCGCTGCCTTCGTCCTCGACTATCAGGTCGATGGTGTGTTCGAAGGCCTCGCTCTTGACCCGGATCGCCGCCCCGGGCGGGGAGGCGTCGCGGGCGTTGGAGAGCAGGTTGATCAGCACCTGGGCCAGGCGTTGCGGGTCGCCCTCCACCCAGTGCTCGGGGTCGCAGAGGTTGAAGAACTGCACCTCGACGCTGCGCCGGTTAAGCGCCAGCAGGGCGATGGCCTCGCGCGCCACGTCGGCCAGGCACACCGGCTCCTCGCTGTTCTGGTGGCTGCCGGAGTGGGCAAAGCTCATCAGCGACTGGACGATGCGCGACACGCGCTTGGTCTGCTCGATGATCTGCTCGCTGATCTCGGTCAGCTCGTTGTCGCCTTCGCGTTCCTCGCGCAGGTTCTGCGCCAGGCAGGCGATACCGGTGATCGGGTTGCCGATTTCGTGGGCCACCCCGGCGGCCAGGCGACCAATGGACGCCAGGCGCTCGGAGTGCACCAGCTTGGCTTCCAGCGCCAGTCGCTCGGTCAGGTCCTCGACCAGCAGCACCAGGCCGCTGTTGCCCGGTGCCAGGGGTTCGTCGATGGCCGCCTTGTGCAGATTGAGCCAGCGGGTCTGGCCGTCGAGGGCCAGGCGCCGTTTGTGCAGGTGCTCGTCGGGCAGTTCGATAAAGCTCTGCAGCAGGCCGCGCCAGGGTTCGTCGAGGCTGCTCAGGCGCGAGCCGACCACGTGCTGCGCGGGAATTTCGGTGAGTTCTTCCATGGCCTTGTTCCACATCAGGATCTCCTGATCCTTGGCCAGGGAGCAGACGCCCATGGGCAGCTCCTGCAGGGTCTGGCGGTGATAGCGGCGCAGGGTGTCGAGTTCGGCGGCCAGGCCCGTGAGGCGCGAGTGATAGTCCTCCAGGCGGCTCTCGATAAAGTGGATGTCCTCGGTGACATAGGTTTCGCTACCGGCCTTATAAGGCAGGAAGGTCTCGACTATGTCCTGGGCCACGCTGGGGCCCATCAGGCCGGAGAGGTTGGCCTCGATGCGGTCGCGCAGGCGGCGCAGGGCATAGGGGCGACGTTCGTCGAACGGCAGGTGCAGGTCGCGCAGGGCCTGTTCCACCTCGTGCTGGGCGGTCTTGGCGCCCAGGGGCTTGGCCAGTTGCGCGGCGAATTCCTGGGGCGAGGCGGCCAGCAGTTCGCGCCGTTGCGGGCGACGCACGTTGTCCACCGCGCAGGCCTCGGCGGCGCTTTTTTCTTCCGGGCTGGCTTCGGTAAACAGCGACACCAGGGTGAATACCAGCACGTTGGCCGCCAGCGAGGCGATGGCCGCCAGGTGCCAGCTGCTGTCGTCCAGCACATAGACCAGGTTGAACCAGGGCAGGTAGAAACCCTGCAGGTTGCCGATCATCGGCAACAGCATGCTCAGCACCCAGACGCCGATGCCGGCCAGCAAACCGGCGATAAAGCCGCGGCGGTTGGCGGTGGGCCAGTACAGCACCGAGAGCACGCCGGGGAGGAATTGCAGGGTGGCGACGAAGGCGACTATGCCGAGGTTGGCCAGATCCTGCTCGGCGCCGAGCAATAGATAGAAGCCATAGCCGGCCATGATGATCATCAGGATCAGGGCGCGGCGGGTCCATTTCAGCCAGCGGTAGATATTGCCCTCGGCCGGCGGCTGGTACAGCGGCAGCACCACATGGTTGAGCACCATGCCCGA
>DASUOY010000429.1:0-2778 GCA_036276395.1 Pseudomonas sp. | reverse complement strand
GTTGAGGTCTTCGGGGAACTGTTCCAGTGCCTGCTTGATAACCTGCCAGGCGCGCTGGTTGTCCTGTTGCTTGCTCCAGGCCTCGGACTCG
Source organism: Pseudomonas sp. (assembly GCA_036276395.1). Classification (GTDB taxonomy): domain Bacteria; phylum Pseudomonadota; class Gammaproteobacteria; order Pseudomonadales; family Pseudomonadaceae; genus Aquipseudomonas. The sequence goes on along the minus strand of DASUOY010000429.1, from coordinate 2,687 downwards.
ATCAGGTACAGCTGGATGGCATAGTCGGGCTGGGCTTCGCGGGCCTGTTGCAGCAGTTTGGCCACTTCCTCGCCACGCTGCTGCTTGAACAGCAGATCACTCTGGCGGGCCTGGGCAGGCAGGTAGTCATTGCCGGGGCCGACCAGGGCGTACTCCATCAGGGCGCTTTGCGGCTCGCCCAGGGCCTCGTAGGCACGGGCCAGGTTGTAATGGGCTGCCTCGACATGGCTGCCGCGCTCGACCAGTTCCTCCAGGTAGACGATGGCTTCTTTCCAGGCTTCGGCTTCCAGGCACACCAGGGCCAGGGAGAAGCGCAGGTCATCGTCATTGGGGAATTGTTGCAGCAGCGAGGCGAACTCGCCCTTGGCGTCATCCAGGCGCTCCTCGGCCACCAGCAGGCGGGCGTAGGTCAGGCGCAGGCGCTTGTCGTCCGGGTACTGCTTGATGCCTTGTTCCAGCAGGGGCAGGGCCTCGTCGTTGCGCTCGAGGCTTTGCAGTAGCCGCGCCTGCAGCAGGATGGCGGCGACCGGGCGCTGCTTGGTCGGCTGCTGTTGCAATAGCTCCAGGGCTTCCTGCTGGCGGTTGTCCTGCTGCAGCAGCAGGGCTTTGCCGAAGCTCAGCTGGGCGTTGTCCGGGTACTTGTGCAGTAGGCGCTCGAAACTCTGCAGCAGGCCGGCGCGGGTATCCGGGTCGCTTTCCGCGGCAGACAGGGCGAGGAAGTCGAAATGGGTATCGCCTTGGCGTTGCAGCACGCTCTCCATAAAGGTCATGGATTCGTCATAGCGGCCGGCGCGGGCCAGCTGCACGGCGGCGGCGCGCTGGGCGTCGATGCTGTCGGGCGCATTCTTGGCCCACAGCAGGCTGGTTTCCAGGGCGGCTTGCTCGGCGCCCAGGTATTCGGCGATACGAAAACCGCGCTCGGCGACGCCAGCATCCTGGGTCTTGTTGGCCTGCTCGACGTAGTTGTCCAAGGCGATATCGAAGCGATTACGCTGGCCGGCCAGTTCGGCGGTGAGCAGCGCCAGCAGGGTTTCCTCGCTAAAGGCGCGATAAACCTTGGGCTGTTCCTTTTGCGCGAGAACGGCGGGTTCTTCCACCGGTGGCGTGCCATCCGGGGCAGTCGGGGCAAATGTCTGGCAACCGCTTAATAAGGCAGCGGCAGTCAGCAACGCGAAGGATCTATTCATAGAGAGAGTATGTGGCCAACCTGCGGTCGGGGCATCATGACACAAGCGCTGGGGCAAGCCCATGGGCTGCAATGATGCGGGTTAAGAGATAAACCTGGCTATTGGGACAATAGGCCGCAGTGGTTGTTCTCGCCTGGCCGAAGTAGGACAATTGCCGGCTCCCACTCCCTGTCAGCGACCTTGCATGGCCTTTATTGCCCTCGGTATCAACCATAAGACCGCCTCGGTGGAGGTCCGCGAACGCGTGGCTTTCACTCCCGAGCAGTTGGTTGAGGCATTGCAGCAGCTGTGTCAGCGCACCAGCAGTCGCGAGGCGGCAATCCTCTCGACCTGCAATCGCAGCGAGTTGTACCTCGAGCAAGACAGCCTGAGCGCCGATGAAGTGCTGGCCTGGCTGGCCGCCTATCACCGGCTGAGCCTGGAAGAGCTGCGCGCCTGCGCCTATATCCATGCCGATGACGAAGCCGTGCGCCATATGATGCGCGTGGCCTCGGGGCTGGATTCCATGGTCTTGGGCGAGCCGCAGATTCTCGGCCAGATGAAGTCGGCCTTTGCCGTGGCCCGCGAGGCCGGCACCCTCGGGCCGTTGCTCGGGCGCCTGTTCCAGGCCACCTTCAGCACCGCCAAGACCGTGCGCACCGATACCGCGATTGGCGAGAACCCGGTCTCCGTGGCCTTTGCCGCCGTCAGCCTGGCCAAGCAGATCTTCGCTGACCTGCACCGCAGCCAGGCGCTGCTGATCGGCGCCGGCGAAACCATCAGCCTGGTCGCCCGCCATCTGCACGACCAGGGCATCAAGCGCATCGTCGTCGCCAATCGCACCCTGGAGCGCGCCAGCAGCCTGGCCGAACAGTTCGGCGCCCACGCCGTGCTGCTCTCGGAAATCCCCGATGAGTTGGTCAACAGCGATATCGTGATCAGCTCCACTGCAAGCCAGCTGCCGATTCTCGGCAAGGGCGCGGTCGAGCGCGCGCTGAAGCAGCGCAAGCACAAGCCGATCTTTATGGTCGACATCGCCGTGCCGCGGGATATCGAGCCGGAAGTCGGCGAGTTGGACGACGTTTACCTCTACACCGTCGATGACCTGCACGAGGTGATCGCGGAAAACCTCAAAAGTCGCCAAGGCGCGGCCCAGGCCGCCGAAGAGCTGGTGGCGGTCGGTGCCCAGGACTTTATGCAGCGCCTGCGCGAGCTGGCGGCGGTGGATGTGCTCAAGGCCTATCGGCAGCAGGCCGAGCGCTTGCGCGACGAGGAGCTGAACAAGGCCCTGCGCCTGCTCAATAACGGCAGTTCGGCCGAGGACGTGCTGGCGCTGCTGGCTCGTGGTCTGACTAACAAGCTGCTGCATGCGCCCAGCGTGCAGCTGAAAAAATTCTCCGCTGACGGCCGCGTCGATGCGCTGGGCGTGGCTCAAGAACTCTTTGCCCTCGACGAGGGCGCGCCGCCTGCTTCGACCCATAGCGGCTCGGCCAATAAATAAAGGTCTGCAATGAAAGCGTC
>DASUOY010000428.1:0-7663 GCA_036276395.1 Pseudomonas sp. | reverse complement strand
GGGCGCAGGCCGCCTCGTAGGCTTCGTAGATCTTCAGCATGGTGGCCAGGAACAGGTCGCCGCCGGGCTGGCTGTGCTGCGGGCGCAGGCCTTCGTCTTTCTGCCCGTTGATAAACCACTGCGCCTGCTTAGGCGGCCAGCGTTGTTCATCCAGGCCCAGCTCGCGGATCACCCGTTTGATCAGGCGCTGCTGGTCGTCGGAATCGAGAATCTGGAAGTTCTCGGCCAGGCCGGCCTCCTGCCAGTGCGCGCGCAGCAGGCGATGGGCCAAACCGTGGAAGGTGCCGACCCACATGCCGGCCGGGTTCTGCCCGAGCATCTGCTCGATGCGCGCGCGCATCTCGGCGGCGGCCGTGTTGGTAAAGGTCACCGACAGGATGGAATGCGCCGAGGCGCGTTCGATCTGGATCAACCAGGCGATGCGGTGCACCAGCACGCGGGTTTTGCCGGAGCCGGCACCAGCCAGCACCAGTTGTCGGCCAAGGCTGGCGGCCACGGCTTGGCGTTGGGCGTCGTTAAGGGAAGCGATCAGGAGTTCGGGGTCATTTTGCATCGCGGCATTCTAGGGGGCTGCGCCAGGCAGGGCAAACCGCCGGTCGGCCGCTGGCGTTGCCTGACCGACGGCAAGCGCCCGCCAGCGTCTGCCGCCGCACCGTCCGGACTGATCGAAAGTTGGGCGCAGGCCAGGTGAAATAGCCCGCAACGGTCTTGGGCGATGTGTCTAGCTCGGGTATGCTCCGCCGACATCTGTGTTCCGGGGGCATTGCATCTGCCTGTTGAGTCCCGGGTTCACCAAGGCAACCATTACAAGAAAATCGCCTGTGACTGCACCGACTTTATTGGCCGGGGCCCATGACCTGACGCCGAACTCCGCACGGGAGATCGCGCAGGCCTATGCCACGGATATAGCCGCCGAGCGCACCCGTCTGCTCTACCAAGGCTCACGCCTGCCAACCCTGTTTATGCTGCTCAACGGTGGCGCCTGTGCCCTGTTGCTGTGGGGCAGCCAGGGCCACGGCTTGCTGGCCGGTTGGTTGGTCTGGCTGGTGCTGCTGGCGGGGTTGCGCCTGGTGCAGGTGCGCGCCTTCGACGCGGCGCTGCCGAGCAATCAGGCCGAGCCACGCTGGCGCACGCGTTTTCTGCTCGGCGCCGGCGTTTCCGGGCTGACCCTGGCGTTCGCCGCGGTGTTTCTGGTGCCGGCCGATGTGTTCCATCTGCAGGCCCTGGTCTATGGCCTGATCGCCGCCGCCATCCTCTCCGCCAGCGTGGCCTATGCCGTCAGCCTGTCGGCCTTTCTCTCCTTCGCCTTGCCCTGCCTGCTGCCGGCAGTGGGCTACCTGCTGCTGAGCGGCAGCACCCAGCTGCGCGGCTGGGGCGTGCTCGGCCTGATCCTGCTGGTGTCGCTGCTGGTGGTGGCCTGGCAGGTCAACCGTTTGGTGCAGCGCAGCCTGTTGCAGCGTTTTCACAATCAGGCGCTGATCGGCAATCTGGAACAGGCCAAGCAGCAGGCCGAGGGCCTCAATGGCGAGCTGGCCCATGAAGTGGAGCAGCGCCGCCGCGCCGAACGCGAGTTGCGCCAGGCCCACGACGAGCTGGAAATGCGCGTGGCCGAACGCACCCTGGAGCTGGACGCCGCCACCCACGCCCTGAGCAAGAGCCAGACGCGCCTGACCCTGGCCATCGAGGCCAGCGAACTGGGCCTGTGGGACTGGAACCTGGAAAGCGATCAGGTGCATCACTCGCGGCTCAAGGAAATCTTCGGCCTGGAGCCGGGCGAGGTGCAGGTGATGCTGCGCGACCTCAAGCCGCGCCTGCATCCGGCCGATCTGCCGGTGCTGCGCCGCGCCCTGGTCGAGCATATGAAGGGGCGCAGCGACGGCTACCAGGTGGAATACCGGATCAAGCACGCCGACGGCCACTGGGTGTGGATCGAGGACCGTGGCCGCGCGGTGGAGCGCGGCGCCGATGGCCGGGTGCTGCGCATGCTCGGCACGCGCCGCGATATCAGCGAGCGCAAGCAGCAGGAACAACAGCAGCAACTGTCCGCCACGGTGTTCGAGGCGGCCAGCGAAGGCATAGTGATTCTCGACCCGGACTACCGCCTGCTGGCGGTCAACCGCGCCTTTAGCCAGGTCACCGGCTATCGCCGTGAGGATGTTCTGGGGCGCAACGTGGCGGTGCTGATCAGCAGCCGCGAGACCCGCCGCCAATACCAGGTGATCCGCCTGGAGTTAGAAAGCCGTGGCAGCTGGCAGGGCGAACTGATCGAGACGCGCAAGAACGGCGAGCTCTACCCGCAGTGGCTGCAGCTCAATGTGGTGCGCGACAGTCAGGGCCGGGTCAGCCATATAGTCGGCTTCTTCGCCGATCTGTCGTCGCGCCGCGAGGCCGAGGAGCGCCTGCGCTACCTGTCGCATTACGACGAGCTCACCGGCCTGGCCAACCGCAGCCTGTTCAAGGAGCGCCTGCACGAGGCCAGCCAGCGCTCGCGCCAGAGCGGGCGCAGCATCGCCCTGCTGCATATCGACCTGGACCGCTTCAAGCTGCTCAACGACAGCCTCGGCCACGAGGTGGCCGACCAGCTGCTGCGCCAGATCAGCCGGCGCCTGACCCAGACGGTGTCCGAGGCCGACACCATCGCGCGGCTGTCCGGCGACGAATTCGCCATCCTGCTCGACTCCTACGGCAGCCTGTCCAGCCTGGCGCGCCTGGCCAGCCGCTTGCTCAGCAAGCTGCGCATGCCGATGACCGTGGGCGGCCACGAGCTGGTGGTCAGCGCGTCCCTGGGCATCAGCCTGCTGCCAGACAACGCCCGGGAGATTTCCGCCCTGGTCAGCCAGGCCAATATGGCCATGCAGCATGCCAAGCACCTGGGCGGCAACACCTTCCAGTTCTTCACCGACAACCTGCAGGCCTGCACCCTGGAGCGCCTGCAACTGGAAAACCAGCTGCGCAAGGCCATCGACGAAAACCAGCTGGAGGTGTTCTACCAGCCCAAGCTGTGTCTGGCCGACGACAGCCTGAACGCCGCCGAGGCCCTGGTGCGCTGGAATCACCCGCAATTGGGGCTGGTGCCGCCCAGCGACTTTATCGGCCTGGCCGAAGAAACCGGGCTGATCGGCGCCATCGGCGAATTTGTCCTGCGCCAGGCCTGCCGCCAGGCGCGCGAGTGGCAGATGCAGGGGCTGGCGCAGATCCGCGTGTCGGTGAACCTCTCGGTGCATCAGCTGCGCCAGGGCAACCTGCTCAGCCTGGTGCGTCTGGTGCTGGACGAAACCGGCCTGGAGCCGAAGTTCCTCGAGCTGGAGCTGACCGAAAGCCAGCTGCTCGACAACGTCGAGAGCGTGATCGCCACCTTCCAGCAGCTGCGCGACCTGGGGGTGAAGCTGGCGATCGACGACTTCGGCACCGGCTATTCCTCGCTGAGCTACCTCAAGCGTTTCCCGGTGGACTACGTGAAGATCGACCAGACCTTTATCCGCGACCTCACCCCCGGCAGCGAGGACGCCGCCATCACCCGGGCGATCATCGCCATGGCCCACAGCCTGGAACTCAAGGTGGTGGCCGAGGGCGTGGAAACCCAGAGCCAGATGGACTTCCTCAAGAGCCAGCGCTGCGACGAGATCCAGGGTTACCTGATCAGCAAGCCGGTGCCGGCCGGGCAATTTGCCGGACTGCTGCGCGACCAGACTCTGTAGGGTGCGCCGTGCGCACCAGCGTGCCGGAGAGGCGGTGCGCATGGCGCACCCTACATAAGCGACCCTAAACCGTAGGATGGGTTGAGCACAGCGATACCCATCGCAGCACAGTGCGGGGCAACCATTTGACCGGCCCTAAGTTGGGTGACCCACAAGGCGGCCAACCTTAGGCTGGGCGCTTTGCCTAACGGAGTCCCCCCATGCTGCGCTACCTGGCCCTGGCCTCTTTGCTGCTGCTCGCCGGTTGCGCGCAGAACCCCGCCGGCTTGCCGCTCTGGCAGGGGCGTGAGGCGGCGCCGCCGAGCCTGCAGTACCTGGGCGTGGGCGGTTATCTGCTGCGTTGGCAGGGCGAGGCGCTGCTGTTCGCGCCGTCCTTTAGCAACCCCGCCAGCCTGGCCCAGCCGCCGCTGCTGGTCGCCGCCGATACGAGCAAGATCGATCGACTGATGCCCGCGGCTGCCGATGTCAGCATGCTGCTGGTGGGCCACGCGCACTATGACCACCTGCTCGATGTGCCGCATATCCTGCAAAAGCACAGCCCCAAGGCCCGGGTCTATGGCTCCAAGACCATGGGCCATATTCTCGCCGCGGCGATCCCGCGCTCACGCATAGTCGATGCCGAAAGCCAGATGGCGGTGGGCGCGGCGCCCGGCCAGTGGTTCTATTCGCCCAAGCGGCAGATGCGCGCCATGGCGATCAAGAGCGAGCACGCGCCGCACCTGTTTGGCATCAAGCTGCTGACCGGCAGCTATGCCGAGGATCTGACCGAACTGCCGCGCAGCACCTTCGGCTGGAAGGAGGGCCAGACCCTGGCCTGGCTGGTCGACCTGCTGGATGCGCAGGGCCGGCCGCTGTACCGCATCCACTACCAGGACGCCGCCAGCACGCCGCCCCTGGGCCTGCCGCCGCAGCTGCCGGACAGCAAGCGGGTGGATGTGGCGGTGCTCTGCGTCGGCGCCTGGAACCAGGCGCCGGCCTACCCCAAGGTGCTGCTGCAACGTCTGCAACCGCGCCTGGCGGTGCTTGGCCACTGGGAGGACTTCTTCGGCAACGACCCGCGCCAGCCGCAAGCGTTGCGCCTGCAGGACATCCGCGGCATGGTCGCCCTGACCCGCGCCAACCTGCCCGCCGATGGCAGCCTCAAGCTGCCGGTGCCCTTCGCCTATCTGCCCATGCCGGCGCCGGCTCCTTAGGGTGCGCCGTGCGCGCCGATAAGCGCTGCACGCTGGCCGGGCTTGTTCATCTGAGCCCCAAGCCGCTACTGTCGCAGCCTGTTTATCGCGAGAGTCCCGCATGTCGACCGCCGATCGCCGCCCGGCCACTGCCAGCCTGATTCTGCTGGCCTCGCTGTATTGCGCCCAGGGCCTGCCCTCGGGACTGCTGGCCCACTCGCTGCCGGTGCTGCTGCGCCAGCACGGCGTCGATCTGGGGTTGATCGGCCTGCTCAAGTTGCTGGCGCTGCCCTGGTTGCTCAAGGTGTTCTGGGCGCCCTGGGTCGACCGTCTGGCATCGAAGCGCCTGGGCCATCACCGGGGCTGGATACTGCCGCTGCAACTGGGCATTACCGGGGTACTCGCGGCCCTGGCGCTGATGCAGCCACAGCGGCTGTTCGACAGCCATTTGCTGGTGCTGCTCGGCCTGTTGCTGCTGGTCAACCTCGCCGCCGCGACCCAGGACATCGCCACCGACGGCCTTACCGTGCGCCTGCTGCCGGAGCGTTGGCGCGGCCTGGGCAACAGCCTGCAGGTCGGCGGCTACAAGGTCGGCATGCTGGTCAGCGGCAGCGGTCTGCTGCTGGCCATGGACTGGTTCGGCTGGCACCTGAGCCTGGGCCTGGTGGCGGCGTTGCTGGTGCTGATGACAGTGCCGATCTGGCGCTTCGCCGAGAACCGTGACCTGCCGTTCCAGCCGGCCCTGGCCGAGACGGCCGGGCCGGGCCTGTTGCTGCGGCATTACCGCGGCTTGCTGCTGCAGCCGGGCATGCTGTTATGGCTGCTGGTGCTGCTCGGCTTCAAGCTGGGCGACGCCCTGGGCTCGCCGATGATCAAGCCGATGCTGGTGGACCAGGGCTGGAGCAATGCCGAGCTGGGCCGGTTGACCCTGATCAGCAGCCTGGCCGGTATCGCCGGGGCGCTGCTCGGCGGCCTGCTCTATGCGCGCATCGGCGCCTTGCGCGCGCTGCTGCTGTTCGGCCTGCTGCAGGCGGCTGGCATCGCCGCCATGGCCTGGCTGGTCGGTGCCGGCGGCCATACCGGCCTGGTCTATGCCGTGGCGCTGTTCGAGCAGCTCGCCGATGGCATGTCCACGGTGGCGCTGTTCGCCGTGATGATGCGCCAGTGTCGGCCCGAGCATGAGGGCGCCGACTTTACCCTGCAGGCCAGCGTGCAACTGCTGCTGGCCGGGCTGGTCGGCGCCTGCAGCGGCCTGCTGGCCAAGTGGCTGGGCTACCAGGCGCTGTTTATCGGCGCCGGCATGCTGGGGCTGTTGGCGTTGCCGCTGGTCGGGCTGTACTTCTGGCGAAGCGCCCGGATGCCACTGCGCGGCCTAGAGTGAATCTATTCCCCCCGCCTCCATGCGAGGTTGCGCCATGAGCGCCACCAGGCTGCATCCCCTGCTTCTGCTCTTGGCCCTGCTGGCGGCGCCGCTCGCCCAGGGCGAAGCCTTTATGGTGTATGGCTCCCACGACGGCTTTCCCAAGTACTTCGAACAGGATGGCCAAGCCAAGGGCATAGTGGTGGACATCAGCAAGTACTGCCTGGACGAGATGCAGATGCCCTACCAGATCAAGCTGCTGCCTTGGGCGCGCGCCTACACCCTGGCGGAGCGCGGCGGCGGCGGGGTGATCGGCCTGTCCATCAGCAAGGAGCGCGAGCTGCTCTTCGATTTTTCCGAGCCGATCTTTACCGAACGCATAGTGCTGGTGGTCAAGCAGGGCCGTGAATTTCCCTTCGAGCAGATTGCCGACCTGAAAGACAAGCTGCTCGGCGCGACCACCGGCACCAGCTATGGCACCGCCTTCGATGAGGCCATCGCCGACGGCACTATGACCCTGGTCGGCTTCAACGACACTCGCAGCGGCCTGGCCATGCTCCAGCGCGAGCGTATCGACGCCATCCTGATTGGCTCCAGCGTGGATATCAGCAAACTCGCGCAAGGCCATCCGGATCTGCAGGGCGCGGCCTTCGCCACCCTGCCTGCGGCCTTCAAGACCGACCACAAATATATGGGCATCGCCAAAAGCCTGAAGATGGGCTGGTTTCTGCAGCGCTTCAATCAATGCCTCAAGCGCGGCCACGACGCGGGCGCCTTCGATTCGATCATCTACCACTACAGCAACTAAGCAGGCTGGAAGGCTGCGCTGTTGCTTGGCTTATGCGGCGGCGCAATAAACGCCTGGGTTACAGATGGCTGCTGTACTCGGGCGGCGCGAACTGGTCATGCAAGCCGTCTATATAGGTGATGGCGAGCTCGGACAGGTCCTTATCGCTCAGCGCCTCAAGACAACCCAGGTTGACCCCGTAGATTTTCCCCAGCGGGGTTTCATTGCCCACGCCAAAAGGCCTGACGCCGCAGTGCTTGCAGAAGTAATGCTGATTCTTCTGCGTGTTAAAGCTGTACTGAGTAAGGCATTCCTCACCGCAGATAAGGCGTAAACCCTGTTCACCGGCAAGCGCCGGCCAGAAGCGGGTGCGCCGGCAGATCGAGCAATTGCAGCGGTAAGTGCTTTGGCTTAGATCCAGGTCGGCCTCGAAGCGGACCGCCCCGCAGTGGCAACTGCCTGTATAGGTCTTGAGCATGGCGTCATGCCTCTCTTTGGTGAGCCTGTTCGGGCTATAGCGAAGTCAGTGCGGGGCAGGTTGTCCAGCCGGTCGTTGGGCGGCGTTTCTTCCACTCCCACGCCGCGCGGGCGGTGACAGCCCGGTGCGCCGTACCCGCTGCCAACCCAATCAAAGATGGCTGCCTTC
>DASUOY010000427.1:0-4455 GCA_036276395.1 Pseudomonas sp. | reverse complement strand
GGCAGCCAGCACTGCCTGCCGGCGGCCAAACCTGCGAGGTTACCCATGTCCAGCCGCCTGAGCCCAGATGACCAGAAGCGCGTAGAGGATTATCTAAGTGCCCCGCAGCACCAGATTGAGCGTCAACCCTTCAGGGTGTGGCGCTTGCTGCTGATCATCGTTATTGCCGTGATAGGCCTGGGCCTACTGAGCCGTCTTCTGAGTCGACTGGTGCTATGAGCTGCCTTGCGCTCGCCCGAGTCGACTCTCCACGTTTTTTTAAAAGCCTTGTGAGAGTGTCAAATGACTCATCAAATCGTGATTGTCGGCGGCGGCGCCGGCGGCTTGGAGCTTGCTACCCGCCTGGGTAGAACCCTGGGCAAACGCGGCCAAGCCAAAGTGACCCTGGTCGACGCCAACCTGACCCATATCTGGAAGCCGCTGCTGCATGAAGTCGCCGCGGGTTCGCTCAACTCATCCGAAGATGAACTGAACTACGTCGCCCAGGCCAAGTGGAACCACTTCGAGTTTCAATTGGGCCGCATGGCCGGCCTCAACCGCGCCGAACGCCGCATTCGCCTGGCCGCCACCCTGGATGACCAGGGCCAATTGCTGATGCCCGAACGCGAATTGGCTTACGACAGTCTGGTAATCGCCGTCGGCAGCACCACCAACGACTTCGGCACCCCTGGCGCGGCCGAGCACTGCCTATTTCTCGATACCCGCGCACAGGCAGAGCGCTTCCACCAGCAACTGCTCAACCATTACTTGCGCGCTCACGCCAACCAGGCGAGCACCACCGAACAGATCAATGTGGCCATAGTCGGCGCCGGCGCCACCGGCGTCGAACTGGCGGCCGAGCTGCACAATGCGGCCCACGAACTGGCGGCCTATGGCCTGGATCGTATTCGCCCGGAAAACATGCGCATTACCCTGATCGAAGCTGGGCCGCGAGTGCTACCCGCCCTGCCGGAGCGAATCAGCAAACCAGTGCACAAGACCCTGGAAAAGCTGGGCATCACCGTACTAACAGGCGCGGCCGTCAGCCAGGTCACGAGCGACGCGCTGCATACCGCACAGGGCCAGGTTATCCCCGCCAGCCTCAAGGTCTGGGCCGCCGGCATCCGCGCGCCGAGCTTTCTGCAAGACCTCGACGGCCTGGAAAGCAACCGCATCAACCAGTTGCAGGTCAAACCAAGCCTGCAGACCACACGCGACGACAATATCTTCGCCTTCGGTGATTGCGCCGCCTGCCCCCAGCCGGGCAGCGAAGGCCGCAACGTGCCGCCACGCGCCCAAGCCGCCCACCAGCAAGCCTCGCTGCTGGCCAACGCCCTCAAGTTACGCATTGAGGGCAAAGCCCTGCCGGAGTACCGCTACCGCGATTACGGCTCACTGATCTCGCTATCGACCTTCTCGGCAGTGGGTAACCTGATGGGCAACCTGACCGGCAGCGTGATGCTCGAAGGCTGGCTGGCGCGGATGTTCTACGTGTCGCTGTATCGCATGCACCAGATCGCTCTGTACGGCCTGACCCGCACCCTGCTGATGATGCTGGGTGATCGCATCGGCCGCAGCACCGAGCCGCGCCTAAAACTGCACTGACAGCCAGCGCTGCGCCGTAAGCTCCAGGGCTTGCGGCGCGGCAAAGGCAAAAGCTGGAGAAAATGCAGGCAATAAAAAATTGCTGGGAGCAATTTTTAACGTCGCCTAGCGACGGCCGCAGGGTGGCCGCCAGGAATGGCAGGCAATAAAAAACCCGCCATCAGGCGGGTTCTTTAATTGGTGGGTCGTGTAGGATTCGAACCTACGACCAATTGGTTAAAAGCCAACTGCTCTACCAACTGAGCTAACGACCCAAAAATGGTCGGGGTAGGGGGATTCGAACTCCCGACATCCTGCTCCCAAAGCAGGCGCGCTACCGGACTGCGCTATACCCCGATGGAAAGATTGGCTCCGCGACCAGGACTCGAACCTGGGACCCAATGATTAACAGTCATTTGCTCTACCGACTGAGCTATCGCGGAACTACTAGCTTTCTTTTCTCAGATATTGGCGTTGGCGGTTAAACCGTTTCCCGTATCTGAGGCGCGCCATTTTACGTTTCCAGAGCGCCCTGTCAACCCCTTAAATTGCTTTTACTACAATGATTTGCAGCTGCGCGGTGGACTGCTATATCTAGCCAGGTATGTATTCAATGCAGGACGCGCCAGCCGCAAGGCTTTAGCCAGGAAAGACCATGAACAATCAGGGCCCGCCGCCACACGCCCCAAGCACCCCGCACAAGCTTGCCAGCCGCAGTATTCAGCCGCGCTTTAGCGAGCTGGTGCAAAGCTGCCGCCAACTGGTGATGAATCGCCTCGCCGAACACCTGGGCGGCGCATTTGCCCAGGTCGACGACACCCTGTTCGACTGCGCGGACAAAGCCGAGAGCAATCAGCTGCAAAGCCTGTTCTTCGACAGCATGCGTGAAGTCCGCAAGCAGCGCCCACAGATCGAGCGCAACTACCACCAGCATATCGCGCAGAACTTTTCCGATTTCCTCGAAGGCAAGCTCAAACGCCCGGCAAGCCCCGACGAGCTGGATGCCGAACAACTGGTGCTGGTGCAAAACGAGGATTATGAGGAGAGCCTGCAGGTCATCAATATGGTCAGCAGGGTCAAGGCCCGCAGCGCGCAAGCGCTGTACGCCCTGGAGCAACGCCTGGCGCTGCTCAATAACGGACAGAAGCTGGGTGAGGACCTCAACCCCTTCGGCCCCCAGATGATTGCCCAGGCCTTTCGCCTCGCCCTCAGCCCTTGCCCCTTTCCGCTGCGCATCAAGATCATTCTCTACAGCCTGTTCGACCGCAACGTGATGCATGGCCTGGACGGCATTTATAGCGACCTGAACCAGCGCCTGATCGAAGCGGGCGTGCTGCCCAATCTCAAATACAGCGCACCGCGCAATGCCAACCCGGCCCAGGCCAGCGCCGCGCCAGCAGCTGCGACGCAAAAGCCGGCGGCGCAGAGCAGTCCAAGCGCTCAGGCAACGAGTGCAAACCCGCCAACGAATGCCAGCCAGCCAAATCTGGCAGCCGCCGACCTTAGCGGCCCGCCGCCCAGCGATCCCACCGAGCTGCTGGGTAGCCTGGCCGCCCTGCTTGGCGAACACCGCCAACGCGACCGCAATGCGCCTCTGCTCGGCGGCACCCGCAGCATTGCCAGCTTTACCCCGCAGCAAGCCCCCCACACTTACAGCGCCAGCGAACTGCTCGACGCCCTCAACCGCATGCAGCAGCAGTCCGCCCAGGAGTTTGCCCAACGCCGGCAGCAGCCCCAGCAAGTGGAAGGGCTGAAGGCCGACCTGCAGCAACAGCTGGCCGCCCACAGTACGCAGCCGGAACAGCACAAGGTTGCCGAGCAAGAGGCCGACGTGATCGACCTGGTGGGCATGCTGTTCGACTTTATCCTCGACGACGACAACCTGCCCGACAGCTGCAAGACCACCCTCTCCCATCTGCATACGCCCTACCTGAAGGTCGCCCTGCAGGACAAAGCGCTATTTACCCAACACCATCATCCGGCGCGGCGCCTGCTCAACGCCATGGCCCAGGCCGGCGTGCTGTATGGCAGCGAGAATGAAGAACGCGGCTTGCTGGCCAAGATGCAGTGGGTGGTGGAACGGGTCATTCATGATTTCTTCGCCGACCTGCAACTGTTTGAGGGCCTGCTGGACGAGTTCAACGACTATGTCGACACCCTCAGGCACAAGGTCGAACTGCGCGAGAAGCGCGCCGTGCAGGCCGCCAAGGGCCGCGACAAACTGCTCAAAGCGCGCCAGCGCGCCCTCGAAGTCGTGGCCAGCTGCCTCAACGAACGCACGCTGCCGCCCATCATGCGCAATTTCCTCGAACTGACCTGGGCCGATGTCCTCGCCTTCGTACTCCTGCGCCACGGCGAAAACAGCCATGACTGGCAGCGCGCCTGCGAGGTGGCCGAGCAACTGGCCTGGAGCGGCACACTCCTGGATGAAGCAGGGCGGGAGCGCCTGCATGGCCTGCGCATCGCCCTGCTGGAAGACCTGCGCAAAGGTCTGGAGCTGCTCGGCGGCTATCACGAAGACGGTATCCGCCGCCTGCTGCAAGACCTGGTGGCCTGCCAGCATGCCGTGCAAGGCAGGCAGCCGCAGATCGCCAAACAACTCAAGCAAGCACTAACACCAAGCCAGCTCGGCGCCATGCTCGGCGAGGATGCCGCCCTGGCCACCCCGCCCTCGCGCAGCGCCGGGCTGTCGCCGCGGGCGCAAGTGCTGACTGAGGAGCTGCAACATATCGAATTCGGCACCTGGTTCGAGTTTATCGACGGCGGCCAAGTGCGCGCCCTTAAGTTGTCCTGGTTCAGTCCGACCACGCGCAACTACATGTTTGTCGACCATGGCGGCCAGCGCGCTGCCATCAAGCCCCTGCACCAGTTGGCGCTGGAAATGGAACAGGG
>DASUOY010000426.1:0-9642 GCA_036276395.1 Pseudomonas sp. | reverse complement strand
AACCTGCGCTACGGCATCGTCACCATGTGCGTGGGCGGCGGTATGGGTGCGACTGGGCTGTTCGAAGCCGTACGCTAAGGGCGCTCGTCGCTAAGCGTGCAAACGTAAAAACGGCGCAGCCTGGCTGCGCCGTTTTTTATTTGGGCAGGTTTGTTGGGGGGGGCAGTGTTGGGCTGGCAGGCCCTAGCTGCTCAATGCGCTGGCGCGTCTGTACAGTGCGTTGGCAACCTGCATGCGATGGATATAGGCGTCTATGCCATGTATCGCGTCGACACGGGTGAAGTAGGGGCCTTCCAGTGTGCCTTCCCGGGTCGAGAAGAAGTACTGGCCATTGACGGCAGTCACCCGCTCGCTGCGGTAGTGCGTGCCTGGGCTTGGATCTACGTTGCGGCGACCGAACATGCTCAACCCTCCCACGATAAGCCAATAGCCTGAGTCTAATCGCAACTCGCAGCGTGACTGGAGTTGGCGACAAGTGGTCGGTTTTGCCGTCTTTTGCCGGCAATTCGATTCGTTTTATTTGAAATTGACGCCAGCTTTATGGCGATGGCCCCGTGGCGTAGGTACAGTTTTGCCCTATAGCCGAAGTTAACTGTGACTGTAGCGCTTGCCGGCGCCTGCCTAGAATGCTGCTTTGTGCCGTTGCGGACCTGGAATGAGGCCGCGCGGCATCCTGCATTCGAGGCTGTCATGCATATCTCTTCCGGTCGTTGGCTCTACGGCATGCTGCTCGCGCTACTCACCGCCGTGCTCTGGGGCGTGTTGCCGATCAAGCTGAAAGAAGTGCTGCAGGTGATGGACCCGGTCACCGTGACCTGGTATCGCCTGCTGGTTTCTGGCGCGATTCTGCTGGCCTATCTGGCCGCCAGCCGGCGTTTGCCGCCGCTGCGTCCGCTCGGCAGAAAAGGCGCCTGGCTGCTGGTCTTGGCGGTTGCCGGGCTGTGCGCCAACTATGTGCTGTATCTGGTGGGGCTGAAGCTGCTTAGCGCGGGCACCACCCAGTTGGTGATCCAGGTTGCCCCCATCTTGCTGCTGATCAGCAGTCTGTTTGTCTTCCGCGAGCGCTTCAGCCTGGGGCAGGGCATGGGCCTGGCGGTGTTGCTGCTGGGGTTCGGCCTGTTCTTCAATCAGCGCCTGGGCGAGTTGCTGACCTCCCTGACCGACTACACCGCCGGGGTGCTGATCGTGCTGCTGGCGGCCTTTGTCTGGGCGTTTTATGGCCTGGCGCAGAAGCAGTTGCTTACGGTGTGGAATTCCTTGCAGGTGATGATGGTGATCTACCTGGCCTGCGCCCTGCTGCTGACGCCCTGGGCGCAGCCACTGCAGGTGCTCGAACTCAGCCCGTTGCAGGGCTGGCTGCTGCTGGCCTGCTGCCTGAACACCCTGGTGGCCTATGGCGCTTTCGCCGAGGCGTTGGCGCACTGGGAGGCGTCGCGGGTCAGTGCCACGCTGGCTATCACCCCGCTGGTGACCTTCGGCTCGGTGGCGTTGGCCGCAACCTGGTGGCCGGGGCATGTGCAGCCCGAGCAGATCAACTGGATTGCCTACGGCGGCGCGGTGCTGGTGGTATTGGGTTCGGCGCTGACCGCCCTGGGTCCTACATTGCTGGCCAGCCTGCGTAATCGGCGGGCGCGCCTGGCCGCCCAGCTGTAGGGGCGTTCGAGTCAGCGGGTGGCGATCCAGATCAGCAGCGCGGCCTGGAACAGGCAGAGCAGCACCAGGCAGATGATGGTAAAGCGCAGGTTGCCGTCTTCGTGGCGGAGTTGCTCGATGCGCTCGTTGAGTTTGCGGATTTTGATCTCCTGGCCCTGCAGGTTCTGATCGGCCTGTTGCAGCATGCTGGCGGCGTCTAGCAGCTCGACCAACTGCACCTTGTCGGCGTGCCAATCGCTGTGCAGGGCGCTGACCCGCGCCGCGCCGCAGCGGGCCTGCAGCTGCAATGGGTCAAGGTATTCAACGACAAAACCTTGCGCCTGCAGGCAGTGATCGCGGCGCGCGCGGGCTTCTTCGCTAAGACTGTCGCGCCCCGCCAGGGCGCTGTCGGCCACCCGATAATGTGCGTAGTGCTGGCGTGCCCAGGCGCTGCCCTGGGCCAGGAGAAAACGTCCCAGGCCGCGGTTCTGCGGCTCCAGTTGCAGGCCTGTGGGCGGGCCGAAGCGCACCTCCTGGTTCTGGTGGTCGGCCCAGACCTCCAGCACGTTCTGCTCCTTGTGCACTTGTTGCCCCGGCAGTTGCAGGCTCAGGCGCAGCAGGCTGTGCGCCTTGCCCAGGCGTTCCAGTCGCCCGAGCTGGATAAAGCGCAAGGGGCGCATCCCGCTGTACCTGTCGGTCGGCAGTGGCGCCAGGCGCAGCAGGCTGAAGCGCTCCGGGGCTAGCCCGGCCCAGGGATGGGGCTGCTCGGTCGCCTCCTGGCTGGAAGCAGTGTCGGCTGCGGGTGTTTGCGGTGCTGAGCTATCGGTCATGCTGGGGCACTCGGACTGAGGCAGTTGTACTGAGACTGTATCGGCCATGGCGCGCCTGGCTGGAGGCGGGCGCGGCCGTGAATAACAGGGCAACAGAGCAACCTTAGTTGAGGATATTCGCGCCTGGCCAGTTGCACTGGCCTGCATAGGGCAAAGGCTAAGCGTCGAGGGTGAACTGCGGGGGCGCCGGGGGTATACTCGCCGCCTTTATCAATAGGGCCTGGCGTGCGCATGCGTCAGACTTGTGGCCGATTCTCGCGGAGCTTTTTGCACATGTCCGGCAATACCTACGGCAAGCTGTTCACTGTCACCACCGCTGGCGAAAGCCATGGTCCGGCGCTGGTCGCCATCGTGGACGGCTGCCCGCCGGGGCTGGAGCTTTCCCTGGAAGACATGCAGCGCGATCTGGATCGGCGCAAGCCCGGTACCAGCCGGCATACCACCCAGCGTCAGGAAGACGATGTGGTGGAAATCCTCGCCGGGGTGTTCGAGGGCAAGACCACTGGCTGCTCGATTGGTCTGTTGATCCGCAATACCGACCAGAAGTCCAAGGACTATTCGGCGATCAAGGATTCCTTCCGTCCGGCCCACGCCGACTACAGCTACCACCACAAGTACGGCATCCGCGATTACCGTGGCGGTGGTCGCAGTTCGGCCCGCGAGACCGCCATGCGCGTCGCCGCTGGCGCCATCGCCAAGAAGTACCTGGCCACCCAGGGCATCGTGATTCGCGGCTATATGAGCCAGCTCGGCCCCATCGAGATTCCGTTCAAGAGCTGGGAGTCGGTGGAGCAGAACGCCTTCTTCAGCCCCGATCCGGACAAGGTGCCCGAGCTTGAAGCCTATATGGACCAGCTGCGCCGCGATCAGGATTCGGTCGGGGCGAAGATCACCGTTATCGCCGAAGGCGTGATGCCGGGCCTGGGCGAGCCGATCTTCGATCGCCTGGACGCCGAGCTGGCCCATGCCCTGATGAGCATCAATGCGGTCAAGGGCGTGGAAATCGGCGCCGGTTTCGCCTCGGTGGCCCAGCGCGGCACCGAGCACCGCGACGAGATGACCCCTGAAGGTTTCCTGTCGAACAACGCCGGCGGCATCCTCGGTGGCATCTCCAGCGGTCAGCCGATCGTTGCCCACCTGGCGCTCAAACCCACCTCCAGCATCACCACGCCGGGGCGTTCGATCGATATTCACGGCAACCCGGTGGATATCATCACCAAGGGCCGTCACGACCCCTGCGTGGGCATCCGCGCCACGCCTATCGCCGAGGCGATGATGGCCATAGTGCTGATGGACCACCTGCTGCGCCACCGTGCGCAGAACGCCGATGTGCGGGTCAGCACCCCGGTGCTGCCGCAGCTGTGATCAGTGGCGCGGCTCGGCTATCACCGGCCCAGGCCACGGTCCGGGGTTTATGCTCAGCATGAACCCCGCATTGCCTTACTGGCGGCTGTCCGGCTTCTACTTCTTCTACTTCTCGCTGCTGGGCGCCACCGCACCCTTTCTCGCGCTGTATTTCGATCACCTGGGCTTTTCCGCCGCACGGATCGGCGAGCTGATCGCCATTCCCATGCTGATGCGCTGCATCGCGCCGAATATCTGGGGTTGGCTGGGGGACCATAGCGGGCGGCGGCTGGCCATCGTGCGCTTCGGCGCCTTGTGCACGCTGCTGTGCTTCGCCGGCATCTTTATCAGCCAGAGCTACGCCTGGCTGGCGCTGATCATGGCGCTGCACGCCTTCTTCTGGCATGCGGTGCTGCCGCAGTTCGAGGTGATCACCTTTGCCCACCTCAAGGAGCAGGCGGCGCGTTACAGCCAGATCCGCCTGTGGGGCAGCATCGGTTTTATCGTCGCTGTGGTGGGCCTGGGCAAGCTGTTCGAGTTGCTTAGCCTGGACGCCTATCCCTGGGCCTTGATTCTGTTGATGAGCGGCATAGTGCTGAGCAGCTGGTGGGTGCCCAATGCCCAGCCGCAGATGCGCCCGAATACCTCGGGCGAGGGCGGCTTTATCCAGCAACTGCGCCGGCCGGGGATTCTC
This sequence comes from Pseudomonas sp., assembly GCA_036276395.1. Classification (GTDB taxonomy): domain Bacteria; phylum Pseudomonadota; class Gammaproteobacteria; order Pseudomonadales; family Pseudomonadaceae; genus Aquipseudomonas. The sequence continues at coordinate 5,142 of DASUOY010000426.1, read as the reverse complement.
GCCTTCTACCTGAGCGTCGGCTTGATGCAGCTGAGCAACGGCCCTTACTACACCTTTCTGACCCTGCACCTGGAAGCCCTGGGCTACTCGCGCGGGCTGATCGGCCAGCTCTGGGCCCTGGGCGTGCTGGCCGAGATCCTGCTGTTTATGGTCATGGCCAAGCTGCTCGCGCGCTATTCGCTGCGTACCGTGCTGCTGGCCAGCTTTCTGATCACCGCCGTGCGCTGGCTGCTCCTGGGCAGCCTGGCCGATTATCTGCCGGTGCTGCTGTTCGCCCAGTTGCTGCATGCGGCGACCTTCGGCAGTTTTCATGCGGCGGCCATCCACTTCGTCCAGCGCAGTTTCGCTGACCGCCAGCAAGGCCAGGGCCAGGCCCTGTACGCCACCCTGGCCGGTGTCGGTGGCGCGCTCGGGGCGTTGTATTCCGGTTACAGCTGGAACAGCCTGGGGCCGGCCTGGACCTTCGCCATCGCCAGCCTGATCGCCCTGGCCGCGGCGGCCGTCACCGCCAGCCGCATGCAGGACGAGCGGCCCTAGCGGCAGCCTGTGCGATCGAGCGCCTTGCACCTATTCAACTACGAGAACCGACCATGAGCAGCCTGACCGTTTACCACCAGTCTTCGCCTGATCTGCCGAACAAGGTGCTGACCCATGCCGAAGACATTGCCAGCACCCTGGCCGCCGTCGGCGTGCAGTTTGCCCAGGTGCCGGTGCAGCAGGCGGTCGTGGCCGGAGGCGACGAGGCTGAACTGCTGGACGCCTGCCGGGGGCAGCTCGACCAGCTGCTCAGCCAGTACGCTTACCCCAGCGTGGCCGTGCTCAGCCTGTGCGACGAGCAGGGCCGCAGCAGTGAGCCGCGCGCCAGCCTGCGCCAGGAGCAGCGCTGCGCGGTGGCGCAGTTGCGTTATTGCCTGGCCGGCCGCGTCCAGCTCAGCCTGCATATAGACGACTATGTCTATGCCTTGCTGTGTGAGAAGAACGATCTGCTCGTGCTGCCGGCGGGCACCCGCTACTGGCTGGATATCGGCGAGCACCCGCGTTGTGCGCTGCTCGGCCTGTTCGATAGCCCGCAGGTGCCGGTTGCCGAGCTTAGCGGCGATGGCATCGCCGAGCGCTTTGCCGGCCTGGACGACTACTGAGCGCGGCGCCTGGCCGGGGAAATCAGCCAACTAAGGCTTGCTGCGTCTGAACTCTTGCTGCCAGCGTCTATCCTAGGAAGGCGAATCCTTCGCGCAGGAGTGACAGCTTATGGGGTCCATGTTTAACAGCTTGCTTGGCTTGGTCATTCTGGCCCTGGATATCTGGGCGATTCTCAGCGTGATCAAGAGCAATGCCGAGATGGGGATCAAGATTCTCTGGATACTGTTGATCGTGCTGTTGCCGGTGATCGGCCTGATCATCTGGGCGCTGATGGGGCCGCGCGGCAGCATCAAGTTTTAGCGCCGCCAAGGTTTAAAACAGCTGGGCCTGCTGCGCCAGCTGCACACCCTCCAGTCTGAGCAGCAAGGCCTTGCGTGGCAGGCCGCCGGCATAGCCGGTCAGGCTGCCGTCGCGGCCTATCACCCGGTGGCAGGGGATGACCACGGCGAGCGGGTTGGCTCCGTTGGCCGCGCCGACCGCGCGCACCGCCCTGGGCCGTGCTATCTGTTCGGCCAGGGCGCTGTAGCTGCTGGTGTGGCCGAACGGGATGTGTAGCAGCGCCTGCCACACGGCTTGCTGAAACGGCGTGCCGCGGGGCGCCAGGCGCAGTTCGAAGTGCTGGCGGCGGCCGGCGAAATATTCATCCAGTTGCCGGCACACCGGGTCCAGCTCATTGGTCGCCGCGCGCCAGTGTTCGCCGATCTGCCAGGGCTTGTCGTCGATTTCCATCAGCAGCTGCTGGAGCCCGCTTTCCTCGCCTGCCAGCAGCAGGCGGCCGATGGGGCTGTCGTGGTAGCGATAGTGCATGGTGCTTCAAACCTCTGAATAGTTGTGCCACAGGTGGGCGGCGGCGTAGGCGCGCCAGGGCCGCCAGGCTTCGGCGCGCGCCTTGAGCCGTTTGGCGTCGATGCCGTCTGGCCCCCAGAACGGCGCTTTGAGCAGGCCCAGGTCGCTGGCGGGAAAGGCATCGGGCTCGCCGAAGGCGCGCAGGGCGATATATTCCGCCGTCCAGGGGCCGATGCCGGGCAGGGCGCAGAGGCGTTCGATCAGCCCCGCGCAGCCATCGTGCAGGTCCAGGCGCAAGGCGCCGCTGGCCACCTGGGCGGCGAAGTGCTGCAGGCTCTGCACCCGTTTGCCGGGCATGCCGATGCCATCCAGATTGGCCTCGGCAATAGCCTGTGGGCTGGGAAATAGCCGCTCGAGGCCAGGCATGGCGGAGAACTGCAAGGGCTCGCCCAGGCGCGCGACCAGCCGGCCGCTGATGGTGACGGCGGCTTTGACCGTGACTTGCTGGCCGACTATGGCGCGCACCGCCTGCTCGAAGGGATCGAAGGCGGTCGGCAGGCGCAGCCCGGGGTGGCGCGCCAGCAGCGGGGCGAGTTGGGCATCGGCGCCAAGGTGCGCGGCTATGCGTTGCGGGTCGCTATCGAGGTCGAACATCTTGCGCACGCGCAGCACCAGGGCCGGTACACAGCGGCTCAACGAAGCGCTATGGCGCAACTCCAGCAGGGGCTGGTCGCTCTGTGGTTGCACGCTAAACCAGCCGCTGTGGCCAGCCAGTTGCACGCTGCGTGCGTAGCTGCCCGGGCGCAGGCATTCGACACCCGCCAGGGCGCGCAAGGCGAAGTGACCATGAAATTGCTGCCAGTCCCAGGGCGGCTGGTAGGCGAGCAAGAGGGGGGCGGGTTGATGATTGGCCATGGCCGGACGATAACTCCGCCGTGGCGGCTTGTCAGCGCGAAACTGACTTTTAAAAAATGCCAGTTCGATCTCTAATGCTTCGATCTCTCACCTTGGCTTTAATTTGGGTCGGGAAAGCGGGTTGGCTAATTTCTCAAGGTGTTTTCTTAATAATGGTGAGTATTGAATTTCCAACCAAACGCATTGCCGTAGGGGCTTTGATTCGAGACCAGGTCGGTCGACTGCTGCTGGTTAAGCCAGCTTATCGTGATGGTTGGTTAGTTCCAGGTGGAATAGTTGATGCTGATGAGTCTCCCCGTGCCGGGTTATGCAGAGAGTTGCGTGAGGAGCTGAATCTGGTTCTTGAACCAGGTCGTCTTTTGTGTGTGGATTATGTTTCGGCCCATGGTGATTTTGCTGACGGCATACATTTGCTATTTGACGGTGGGTATCTGGCCAATAACTTGGTTGAGGTAATCCGTGTTTGTGATCCTGAGCTACATACGTTGCAATGGGTAACAGATGAAGAGGCGCAGGGGCTGTTAGTGCCCAGCCTTGCACGCAGAGTGCGTAGTTTGCTGCAAGCCAAAACTAGTGAATTGTTGTACATGGAGAATGGTGAGCAGGTAAGCGACTGCTTTAGCTCACCTGTTCTGTTGAGTTCCATTTAGTGCAACAGATGCGCGGCGCTTAGTACTGCCCGACCACCCGCTGATGCAGCTGATGGGACAGCTGTTCCAGATGCTGGCCAAGCTCCACCAGGGATTCCTGGGCGTTCAGCAGTTCGGCGCTGGCGGCGCGTTGGCGCTGGCTGGCCTCGCGCTGGGCGGCGCTGTTGTCGCGTACGTGGGCCAGTTGCTGGTGGGCGCGGTTGAGCGCCTGGCTGTGCTGCAGGATGGAGCTGGAGAGGTTTTCGGTCAGCCCGGCATTGTCGCTCAGGGCGCTGCCGACATCGCTGACCTGGGCGGCGCCGGTATCGACTATCTGCTGCGACTGGTTGAGCACGGTCTGCACCGTGTCGGCGGTGGCGTTGCTGCGCTGGGAGAGGTTGCGCACCTCGTCGGCGACCACGGCGAAGCCGCGGCCATGCTCGCCGGCGCGGGCGGCCTCGATGGCGGCGTTGAGCGCCAGCAGGTTGGTCTGCTGGGCGATGGCGCTGATCATCTGCATGGATTCGGCGATGCGCTGGTTGCTCTGCTGGATCTCCAGCATGCTGGCCTGGGCTTGCTGCATGCGCTGGGCGCAGCTATTGACCTGGCCGCTGCTGTGCTGGGTGTCCTGGCTGAGCTGCTGCATATGGTCGGTACTCTCGGCCAGGCTGGCCAGCACCTCGTGCAGGGCCAGGTCGAGGTGGTGCATGGCGTCGGCCTGCTGCTGCACATCGGTGTCGATGCTCTGGCAGCGCTGGCGGATACCGCCCAGGGTCTGCTGCAGCTGTCCGGCCATCTGCAGCAGATCGCGGGCGGTGCTGCGCACCTCATCGACCATGCCGGCCAGTTGCTCCTGGTTGCGCGCGGCGCTGTCACCGAAGGCGCGCGATTCATTCAGGGCCTGTTCCGCATCGCTGAGCGCCTGGTTGCGCAGCTTGGCGCTGTACCACTGGGCCAGCCACACGGTGAGCACCGGCAGGATATAGCCGGAATAGGTGTTGACCATGGCGTCTTTGGGGCTCAACTCGAATACCGGCAGGGCCGCGCCGCTGCGCTCCAGGCGGATCAGCCAGAACACGAAGATGGCCTGCGTCAGGCTCCAGAACACCGCGCTGCGTGGGCCTGCGAGCAGGTAGGCGAAGACGATGCAGACCACTGGCCAGAAGATATGCGCCGAGTGCAGGCCGCCCAGCTGGTAGATCAGGATCATCGAGTAGCTGGCCATGCAGGCCAGGCCCAGGTTGGCGGCGGCGGCAAGGGGCAGCATGGCGCTGCGCAGGCTGAGCAGCATCAGCGGCATGCCCAGCACCAGCAGCAGTGAGCCGTACATCAGCGCCTCGTTGCCCAGGCGGCCCCACTTGATGCAGCTGTACAGGCCGATCACCACGCTGCACAGGCCGCTGAAGGCCAGGGTGCGGGCCAGCAGTACGTTGGCCTGGTCGGTGAGGTCATGGGGCAGGAACTGCCCGAGAAAACCCTGTCGCATGCAAAGCTCCAATCGCTGAGTTGCCACTGTATCGGTGCAAAGTCATTAGGGTCTGTTGCCGTTTCATCGCGAGCCGCGTTGCCGCGAGAAATGGCCCCCGGTTAGGCGCAGGACGCAGGTAATGGTTATTCCCTTGCCAAGTCCTGCAACAACAGCGGGGGCCATTTCCCGCGCAACCCGAAGGGC
>DASUOY010000425.1:0-3269 GCA_036276395.1 Pseudomonas sp. | reverse complement strand
CGGGCGCCGAGGATAGCGGTACGCATCAGTTGGACTCCTCGGCGTTGAATTGGCGCTGGGCGTTCTGCCCGCTCATGGTCATGGACAGCACGGCCATGCGTACGGCGATGCCGTAGGTGACCTGATTGAGGATCACCGATTGCGGACCGTCGGCCACTGCCGATTCGATTTCCACGCCGCGGTTGATCGGTCCCGGGTGCATCACCAGGGCATCCGGTTTGGCCAGGCCCAGGCGTTGTTCGGTGAGGCCGAACAGGCGGTAGAACTCGCCCTCGCTGGGCAGCAGGCCGCCGGTCATGCGTTCACGCTGCAGGCGCAGCATGATCACCACGTCGACATCCTTGAGGCCGGCCGCAAGATCGCTGTAGACGGTCACGCCGTATTGCTCGATACCGACTGGCAGTAGGGTTTTCGGCGCGATTACGCGGATATCCGGGCAGCCCAGGGTCTTCAGCGCGAGCATATTCGAGCGCGCCACCCGCGAATGCAGGATATCGCCGACGATCGCCACCGAGAGGTTCTCGAAGCTGCCCTTGTGCCGGCGAATGGTCAGCATATCCAGCATGCCCTGGGTCGGGTGGGCATGACGGCCGTCGCCGCCGTTGATGATCGCCAGGTTCGGGCACACGTGCTCGGCGATAAAGTGCGCGGCGCCTGAGTCGGCGTGGCGCACCACGAAGATATCGGCGGCCATGGCTTCCAGGTTGCGCAGGGTGTCGAACCGCGTCTCGCCCTTGCTGGTGGAGCTGGTCGACACGTTGAGGCTGATTACGTCGGCCGACAGGCGCTGGGCGGCCAGCTCGAAGGTGGTGCGGGTGCGCGTGGAGTTCTCGAAGAACACGTTGCACACGGTCTTGCCGCGCAGCAGCGGGACTTTCTTCACCGCGCGGGCGCCGACTTCGAGAAAGGAGTCGGCGGTGTCGAGGATTTCCGTCAGCAGCTCGCGGGACAGGCCATCGAGGGAGAGGAAGTGGCGCAGCTGACCTTGGTCATTCAGTTGCAGCGGGCGCTTGGCGTCAGTCGGCGTCATCGCGATCAGTCTCGGTTGGCGAGCGTTTGCAGCTCGAGGGTCAGCGGCGTGGGGCCGGACAATTTTACCCGCTGATCGCTGGCCAACGACAGGGTGGCGCCCACCACGTCGGGGCGAATCGGCAGTTCCCGGGCGTTCAGTTCCAGCAGGCAAACCAGGGTCACGCTGGCTGGGCGGCCATAGTCGAACAGTTCATTGAGGGCGGCGCGGATGGTGCGGCCGCTCATCAGTACGTCGTCGATCAGCACCAGGTGCTGGCCCTCGATCTCGAACGGCAGCTCGGACGGTTGCACCTGCGGGTGCAGACCGTTCTGGGTGAAATCGTCGCGGTAGAAGGACACATCCAGAATGCCCAGTGGCTCTTGGTTGCCCAGGGCCTCCAGCAGCGCCTGGGCGACCCAGACGCCGCCGGTGCGGATGCCGATAAAGCGCGGCGCGCTTATCTGTTGGTTATTCAGGTGCTGGGTGAGCGCCGCGGCCATTTGCGGCAGCAATTCGGCGGGGGTGGGTAAGCTCATGGAAACACTCCAGATGTACACAAAACAGCCTCTGAAAACGTAGGCGAGGCAGCCGAGACAAGGCGCTACGCCAGTAACAGCCTGCGGCTGGTCAAAGCGGCGAGGAAGTGCAGTTTACGTGTTGTAAATGAGCATTCCGAGCCTGTTTTTAACGCCCCCTCTCTTTTAGCGAAGGGGGCAACGCAGGTAGTTTTCAGGGGCTGTTTTCTTCGAGCCAGCCTTGCAGCAGCAGTGCCGCGGCAATGGCGTCGACCGGGCGTTCGCGGTAGCCGCCACTTTGTCCCTGGCGCAGGCGCTGGCCCTTGGCTTCAAAGGTGGTCAGGCGTTCGTCATGGGTGTGCACGGGCAGGTTGAAGCGGCCGTTGAGGCGGCGGGCGAATTTTTCCGCTCGCTCGCTCATCTCGCTGGGGCTGCCGTCCATGTTCAGCGGCAGGCCGACCACTATGGCGTCCGGCTGCCATTCCTTGATCAGGGCTTCGACCTTCTGCCAGTCGGGCACGCCATTCTGCGCCTTGAGGATGCACAGCTCGCGGGCCTGGCCGGTGATCACCTGGCCGACGGCGACACCTATCTGTTTGCTGCCGTAATCGAAGCCCAGCAGCAGGCGCAGCGGCTTGCCCTCAGTCATCAGGCGTGCCCGGCTTGCGAGGTGAGCAGGCTGAGGTTGATGCCCAGGCGTGCGGCGGCGGCATTCAGGCGCTGGTCGAAGGGCAGATCGAAGAGGATCGCGTTGTCCGCCGGGCAGGTCAGCCAGGCATTGTCGGCCAGCTCGGCCTCCAGTTGGCCGGCTTCCCAGCCCGCATAGCCCAGGGTGATCAGGTATTTTTCCGGGCCGGTGCCGTCGGCGATGGCGAACAGCACGTCCTGGGAGGTGGACAGGCCCAGTTCGCCCAGCTCCAGGGTGGCCTGGAACTGCGGGCCGCTGGGGTGCAGAACGAAGCCACGGTCACTCTGCACCGGGCCGCCGGAAAAGATCGGCAGGCTCTGGCACAAGGCCGGCGGCTCTTCGTCGGGGCGCAGTTGCTCGAGCACGTCGGCCAGGTTGAGGCCGTTGGGTCGGTTGATCACCAGGCCCATGGCGCCGTGCTCGTTGTGGTCGATCAGGTAGGTGACGGTCTGGGCAAAATGCGGATCGGCCATGTGCGGCATGGCGATCAGGAAGTGGTGCTTGAGGTAGCTGGGGCTGGCGTCTTTCATGGCGTTAGTTTCAGGCTTCGGGTTGACGGCATCAAGCACCACGCGCAGCGGCGGCCCATAAAAACGCGGGTGCGTCAGTTGCTGGAAAGGCGGTCGCCGCGTTCGAAACGCCAGGTGCGGATAATTTCCAGGCGGTCGACGTCGGCCAGGTCGCCGGTAAAGGGCGAGAAGGGGGCCGCCAGGCGCACGATGCGCAGCGCGGCCTGGTCGAGCAGGCGTTGCCCCGAGGATTCCAGCACCTGCACTTCATACAGGGTGCCGTCGCGGTTGATCGACACCAGCAGGCGCAAGCTGCCATAGATGCCTTGGCGGCGGGCTTCGTCCGGGTAATTGAGATTGCCGATGCGTTCGACCTTCTTGCGCCATTCGTCCTTGTACCAGGCGCCCTTGTCGCGCATGGTCGAGGCGGCGCTGAGGCGGTGGATCTTCGGCCGCTTGGCGTATTGCTGGACTTCCATGGCCAGCTCGGCTTCCAGGCTGGCGATTTCCGAGGATAGTTGGGCGCTATCGAATATCGGGGCCGG
>DASUOY010000424.1:0-5700 GCA_036276395.1 Pseudomonas sp. | reverse complement strand
TACCTCAAACGCTGGCTGGTTGGTAGCGCGGCCCATGTGGAGCAGGGTGAGGGCCACGTGGTGATCCTCACTGTGGGCAGCCAACGCATCGGCTTTGTTGTCGATCAATTGGTCGGTCAGGAGGAAGTGGTAATTAAGCCTTTGGGGAAAATGCTCCAGGGCACTCCGGGCATGTCGGGTGCGACCATTACCGGCGACGGGCGCATTGCCCTGATTCTCGACGTGCCGAGCATGCTCAAGCGTTACGCGCGGCGCATCTGATAGTTCGCGGCACGGCCTGTTGCCGTGCCGTTTAGGAGTGTTTATGGCTGTTAAGGTGTTGGTGGTCGACGATTCCGGTTTTTTTCGCCGGCGTGTTTCGGAAATTCTTTCGGCCGACCCGAATATTCAGGTAGTAGGCACCGCCACCAATGGCCGTGAGGCCATCGATCAGGCCCAGGCGCTCAAGCCGGACGTGATCACCATGGATTACGAGATGCCGATGATGGATGGCATCACGGCCGTGCGTAACATCATGCAGCGCTGTCCGACCCCGGTATTGATGTTCTCCTCGCTGACCCATGAAGGCGCGCGGGTCACCCTCGATGCGCTGGAGGCGGGGGCCGTCGATTTTCTGCCGAAAAATTTCGAAGACATCTCGCGTAACCCTGAGCGGGTCAAGCAGTTGCTGTGCGAGAAGATCCACACCATCGCCCGCAGTAACCGGCGCAGCTTTAGCCCGCCTGCGGCTATTGCCCCGGTTGCCGCTCCCGCGGCGCAAGCCAGGCCCGCGGTACGCCCCAATCCCAGCACCCTGAGTCGTCCTGCGGCTGCGCCCAGTGCCGCGCCAGTGAGTTCGGCTGCGCCCAAGCGCAAGGCCTACAAATTAGTTGCCATCGGCACCTCGACCGGCGGCCCGGTGGCCCTGCAGCGAGTGCTGACCCAGTTGCCGGCGAATTTCCCGGCCCCCATCGTGCTGATTCAGCATATGCCGGCGGCCTTTACCAAGGCCTTTGCCGAGCGTTTGGACAAGCTCTGCCGGATCAGCGTCAAGGAAGCCGAGGACGGTGATGTGCTGCGGCCTGGGCTGGCGCTGTTGGCGCCGGGTGGCAAGCAGATGATGGTCGACGCGCGTGGGGTGATCAAAATCCTGCCGGGCGATGAGCGCCTGAATTACAAACCCTGTGTCGACATCACCTTCGGCTCGGTGGCCAAGTCCTATGGCGACAAGGTCCTGGCGGTGGTGCTGACCGGCATGGGGGCCGATGGCCGTGAAGGGGCACGCCTGCTCAAGCAAAGCGGCAGCCAGGTGTGGGCCCAGGACGAAGCCAGCTGCGTGATTTACGGTATGCCCATGGCCATCGTCAAAGCCAACCTGGCCGATGCCATTTACTCCCTCGATGATATAGGCCGGCATCTGGCGGAGACTTGCATCTAAATGGATGTGCTGAGCCTTATCGGGGTCATCCTGGCATTTGTCGCCATTCTGGGCGGTAACTACCTGGAAGGCGGCCACGCTGCGGCTTTGCTTAATGGCCCGGCGGCCTTGATCGTTATCGGTGGTACCCTGGGGGCGGCCTTTTTGCAGGCCCCGGTCAGTGTGTTCAAGCGCGCGCTGAGTATTATCCGCTGGATCTTTTTTCCGCCGCGTATCGATTTGGCCGGCGGAATCGAGCGGGTTGTGGGCTGGAGCATGACCGCGCGCAAGGAAGGGCTGCTCGGCCTTGAGGCGGTGGCCGATGCCGAGACTGATCCCTATGCGCGCAAGGGCTTGCAGCTGTTGGTGGATGGCGCCGAGCCCGAAGCCATCCGCAGCATCCTTGAGGTCGATCTCTATACCCAGGAAGGCCGCGATATCCAGGCTGCCAAGGTGTTCGAGAGCATGGGCGGCTATGCGCCGACCATCGGTATCATCGGTGCGGTCATGGGCTTGATCCATGTGATGGGTAATCTGGCTGATCCGAGTATGCTCGGTAATGGTATTGCCGTGGCTTTCGTGGCGACCATTTACGGGGTTGGTTTTGCCAACCTGTTGTTGCTGCCCATTGGCAACAAACTCAAAGCCATAGCCCAGCGTCAATCCCGTTATCGCGAGATGTTGCTGGAAGGTATCCTGTCGATTGCCGAGGGTGAGAACCCGCGTTCCATCGAACTGAAGCTCCAAGGCTTTATGGATTGATGGAGGCGCATCATGGCCCGCAGGCGTCATCACGAAGAACATGAGAATCATGAGCGTTGGCTGGTGTCCTACGCGGACTTCATCACCCTGCTGTTCGCCTTTTTTGTCGTCATGTATTCGATCTCATCGATCAATGAAGGCAAGTACAAGATTCTCTCGGACAGCCTGACCGGGGTGTTCAACCAGCCGGAGCGTGCCGTCCAGGCCATTCCCGTGGGTGAGCAGCGGCCGCGCACCGTAGAGCCTGAGCGCTCGCTGGTCGAAGATGAGCCCAGTCAGACCGCTTCCGATTCGCTGGTAAGCATTGCCAGCAGTATCCGCGATGCCTTTGGCGAGCTGATTCAGGCAGAGCAGCTGCGGGTCAGCGGCAATGAGCTGTGGATCGAGATCGAACTCAGTTCCAGCCTGCTGTTTACCAGTGGCGATGCCATCCCCAATGCCGCAGCGTTCGATATTGTCGAAAAGATAGCCAAGATTCTGGCCCCCTATGAAAACCCTATCCATGTCGAAGGCTTTACCGACAACTTGCCGATCCAAACCTCGCAGTTCCCCACCAATTGGGAGCTTTCTACCGCGCGTGCCGCCAGTATCGTGCGTATGCTGACTATGGATGGGGTCAATCCGGGGCGGCTAGCCGCCGTGGGCTATGGCGAATTTCAACCGGTGGCGGACAATGCCACGGCAGAAGGTCGCGGACGTAACCGGCGGGTGGTATTGGTGGTTTCACGCAACCTCGATGTGCGCCGCAGTGTCAGCGGTGTGGGCAGTGGCAAGGCCAAACCCGATGCGGCGTTGCAGCGGGCTGGCACGCAACCTGCACCAGCGTCAGCAGCGCCGGCCCCGCAAGCGGGTGCCGTCAATCCCCCGTCGCCGGCCCCATAAGGGCGGCACCCGTTCTCGGTCAGGCGAAAGGCCGCCGGGAGGATAGAGAAGATGAGAGTCTGGGCAGTAGCCAATCAAAAAGGTGGAGTCGGCAAGACCACCACGTCCATCGCCTTGGCAGGCCTGCTGGCCGATGCCGGCAAGCGTGTGGTGGTGGTCGACCTCGATCCCCATGGGTCCATGACCAGTTACTTCGGGCATGATCCAGACACCCTGGAAAACAGCTGCTTCGATCTGTTCCAGCATCAGGGCAGTGTGCCGCGCGGCTTGCCGCAGAAACTGCTGCTGCCGACCAGTCACGAGCGCATTGCCTTGCTGCCCTCCAGCACGGCGTTGGCTACCCTGGAGCGCCAGTCACCCGGGCAAAGCGGCTTGGGCTTGGTGATAGCCAAAAGTTTGGCGCAGCTCTGGCAGGACTTCGATCATGCGGTGATCGATAGCCCACCCCTGCTCGGGGTGCTGATGGTCAATGCCCTGGCGGCCAGTCAGCAGCTGGTGATTCCGGTGCAGACCGAGTTTCTCGCGGTAAAGGGCCTGGAACGCATGATCAGCACCTTGGCGATGATTAACCGCTCGCGCCAGCAGGCCTTGCCTTACAGCATAGTGCCGACCCTGTTCGATCGGCGCACCCAGGCTTCCTTGAGCACGCTGCGGGTGTTGCGCAACAGCTACCCCGAGCATCTGTGGCACGGTTATATACCGGTGGACACGCGTTTGCGCGATGCCAGCCGGGCAGGGCTTACGCCGTCGCAGTTCGACAACAACAGCCGGGGTGTAATTGCCTACCGGGCGTTGCTCAAACATTTGCTGTCCCAGCAGATTGCCGCGCAGGTCGCTTGAGATGAGCAGCTATGCTGAAGATAAAGGCTCAAGTCTGCCGTCGGCGCGGCCGATAGTCTGTACAGGTTGTTTTTACGGTTTTTTATTACGGGTTAGTCCATGAGTCGTCCCCTCGCTAACGCCACACGTCCGCAACTGGCCTTGCAGTCCTATCTGGATGGCTTGCTGCAGGAGGCTGCGATCGAGTTGGCCGACAGCATCAGCCTGGATGAATTCGAGGCGGCGGTGCTGGAAGAACAGGTGCGTGATGCCCGTAGCGTGCCGCAACCGCTAGCCGCCAAGCCGCTGGCCGAGTTGGCGCCGCGGCCGTTGGTGTTGCCGACCATAGAAATACCGGTAGCCATGCCTGCGCCACAGGTGATCGAGGTGGTTGAGCCGAGCGTGCAGCTCGCACCGCAAGCGCTGGTTGTGCCCGGGCCTGTGCTGGCGGGGCGGCCAGACTGGGCGCAGGAGCCATTCGAGTGCTTGCTGTTCGATGTGGCAGGCCTGACCCTGGCGGTACCGTTGGTGTGCCTGGGCTCGATCTACCCCCTGGCCGGGCAGGAGCTCACGCCATTATTTGGCCAGCCCGACTGGTTTCTCGGCATACTGCCGTGCCAGGCCGGCAACCTGAAGGTCCTGGATACCGCGCGCTGGGTGATGCCCGACCGCTACCGCGACGATTTTCGCGACGGCTTGCAGTATGTGATTTCGGTACAGGGTTATGAATGGGGGCTGGCGGTGCATCAGGTCAGTCGCTCGATTCGCCTCGATCCCAATGAGGTCAAGTGGCGTACCCAGCGCACCCAACGGCCCTGGTTGGCCGGTACGGTTATCGAGCATATGTGCGCCTTGCTGGATATCGCCTCGCTCGCCGAGCTGATCGCCAGCGGCGCGGCCAAGCGTATGGCGGCCGGCCGGGTACATTGATGATTTTCAGGCCGCGCGGTGAGCGCGGCTTTGCAACTATAGTAATGACAGCGGGGCATACACCCGCGATCGCCGCCGCGAGCGGTTTATGACGAGGCTAGGGATATGAAGAAAAGTTCTGCACAAGGTTCTGAAGATCCGATCCTGCAGTGGGTGACTTTCCGTCTGGATAACGAAACCTATGGCATCAATGTGATGCAGGTACAGGAAGTCCTGCGTTATACCGAGATCGCGCCAGTACCGGGTGCCCCGAGCTATGTGTTGGGTATCATCAACCTGCGCGGCAATGTGGTGACCGTGATCGATACGCGCCAGCGTTTCGGCCTGGACTCCAGTGAAGTCACGGACAATACCCGCATCGTGATCATTGAGGCGGACAAGCAGGTGATCGGCATCCTGGTCGACAGCGTGGCCGAAGTGGTTTACCTGCGCCAATCCGAAGTGGAAACCGCGCCCAACGTTGGCAACGACGAATCGGCCAAGTTTATCCAGGGCGTATGCAACAAGAACGGCGAGCTGCTGATTCTGGTCGAACTGGACAAGATGATGAGCGAGGAAGAGTGGTCCGAGCTGGAGAGCATCTAGGCCATGCTCGACGCGCTGCTGATCGCACTGGCCCTGATGTGCCTGGGGTTGGCGGGCGCGTGCGTCTGGCTGGCCAGGCAGCTGCGCGCTGCGGTGCAAGCACAGGCTGAGCGAGATGCGTTGCGTGATCGGCGGCTCAAGGAGCTGGGGCGTCGTCTGGATACCTACCTGACCGGCAGTATCCAGATGGGGGAGGAGTTGCATGAGCTACGCCGCGTGGTCGCGCCCCTTCCAGAGAAGCTTAACCAGATGGAGCAGCGCGACCCCAGTAGCCTGTCCTTTACCCAGGCCGCGCGCCTGGCCGGCATGGGCGCCAGTGTCGATGA
>DASUOY010000423.1:0-17491 GCA_036276395.1 Pseudomonas sp. | reverse complement strand
GCGCAGGTAGCGCTGTCGCTCCGAGCTGCGTTCGCTGCCATTCTCAGCCAGCTTTAGCGCTACGGCGGCACGTTGGGTGCGGATCTGTTCCTGCAAGCGGTCACTGCCGTTTTCCGCCAATTGCAGGTTGTCATGGGCCTGCAGCTGGCTGGCGGCGAGGGCGGCGAACAGGACCAGGCTATGGCTCAGGCGGCGATTAAAGAGGGTGTTCATCTTGGCTTTCCTTCAAGTAGTGGCCGTTTCCGGCGTTGAGGAAAGTCTCTCAATTAACATCCTGCAGAAGAATAACCATATTTTGCAGTTTTCTATTTCTTATAATGAAATTAATTGGCCTGGTCACTGCTGCAGCAGGGGCCGGTACGCCGGGCTGCAACCGTTGGCGTCGTAGCTGGCGGTGCGCGGCCCTATTCGGCCAGCCGCACCTGATTGCGTCCGCTGTGCTTGGCCAGGTACAGGGCGCGGTCGGCCTGTTCCATCAGCTCGCTGGCGCCCAGCGCTGGCGCACAGGCGATGCCGGCGCTGAGGCTGACGTTGAAGCCGCCGCTGGCCGCGCTAAAGCGGATGGCGGAGAACTGCTGGCGGATTTCGTCGAGGATACGTTGCGCCTGCTCGGCCGGGCAGTCGGGCAGCACCGCGAGAAATTCTTCGCCGCCGTAGCGGCCCAGGCTGTCGATGCGCCGCAGGCGCTGGCGCAACAGGTTGGCCAGGGCGCGGATGACGTTGTCGCCAACGCTGTGGCCATGCAGGTCGTTGACCTGTTTGAAGTGGTCGATATCCAGCATCACCACGCTGACCGGCTTGCCGCTGCGCAGCGCGCGCTCCTGTTCGAGCACCACCTGCTCCTTGATATCGGCGTGTTTCAGCAGGCCGGTCAGGCTGTCGCGCGACAGCGCATTGCTCAGCAGGCGGGCACGCTGGGCGCGGGCGAATACGGTGGTGATCAGGCTGTTGTCGGAGATCGGCTTGGTGACGAAATCGTCGCCGGCCTTGATCAGGGCATTCATCTGCCGGGCGATATCGGTTTCCGCCGACAGGTAGATGATCGGCACGCGCAGCCAGTCGTCATTGAAGCGCACGATCTGCGCCAGCTCGGGGCCGGCGCAACCGGGCATGTTGACGTCCAGCAGCAGCACTTCCGGGTTGAACCTGGCCATGGCCTCGAACAGCTGCTGCGGATCGTTGACCACCTCCACCAGCATATTGGCGCTGCGCAGCACCAGGCTGTAGCGGCTGCACAGGTCGCGGTCGTCGTCGACGATCATCACCCGGTAGGGCTCGCCGTTCTGCTGGGCGAAGCAGCGCTCCAGGCGGTTCTCCAGCTTGGCGATATCCAGCGGCTTGCTGAAAAAGCCCTGGGCACCGGCGCGGGCGGCCTGCAACTGGGTGGCGAAGTCATCCTGGGTGGTCAGTACCAGCAGGGGCAGGGGACTGTCCTGCTGCTGGTTGAGCGCGGCGGCGTAGTCCAGGCCGGTCTGGCTTTCATTGGGCAGGTTGACGTCGACTATCAGGGCGTCGGGCTGCTGGCGGGCGATGGCGCTGTCCAGCGCGGCGATACTGGTGAAGTGTTCGGCGTGGTAGCCGAAGGTATTCAGGGTCAGGCGGATGTTCTCGCCGATGTCCAGTTCATCCTCGAGGATGTAGATCACCCGGGCTTCGACATTGAACTTGGGCGCCTTGCGCCGCTTTTCTTCCGCCGGGGCGGCCAGGGCCTGGCTCTGGTGCTGCTGCGTGGCCAGCGTCTGCAGGCGCTGGCAGAACTCCTGCAGGCTTTGCTGGCGCTGCTGCAGGCCGTCCAGCCAGTGTTGCGCCTGCTGCTCCAGCTCGCGGGCATCCTGGCCGAGGCCGGGAAAACCGAAGGTGCCGGCGCTGCCGGCGAGCTTGTGCAGCTGGTCGCGCAGGGTGCCCAGCAGCAGTTGCTGGCTGGCCGGGTCGGCGGCAAGCAGCAGTTGCTGGCCCTGTTCGGCGAGCTGCGGCAGTTCCTGTTGCAGGCGTTGGGCGAACTGCGTGCTGAGCTGTTGCAGGTGGGCGTATAACTGCTGCTGCGCTTTATCCATGGGCCTGGCTCCAGATGGCGCGGATCTGGGTTGCCAGCTGCATGGGGTCGAAGGGTTTGACTATCACGTCGCGGGCGCCAAGGCTGCGGTAGTGGGCGATTTCGTTGGGCTGCACCTTGGCGGTCATAAAGGCCACCGGGATCTGCCCGATATCCACCAGGCGGGCCAGGCGCGCCAGGGTCTGCGGGCCGTCCATGCCCGGCATCATCACATCCAGCAGGATAAAGTCGGGGGCGAAGCCCTGCACCTGATCCAGGGCTTCCTGGCCGGAGGAGCAGCTCAGTACGCTGAAGCCGCCAACGGTCTCCAGGGCCACCCGGGCCACGGCCTGGATCGAAGGGTCGTCTTCCACATGCAGAATGCGTTTGAGTTCAGGCATTGGGCGTCTCCTTGGTCGGCAGCAGGCGAGCCAGTACGTTGAGGAAGTGTTGCGTATCGGTACGCGATTTGGCCAGGGCCGCTTCCACCAGATCGAGCTGCTCGCCGTTGAGCTCTGTGGAAGAGAGTACCACCACCGGTAGACCCGGATGCTGGCGGCGAATTTCCGCGAGCAGCTCCAGGCCATTGCCGTCGGGCAGGCCGGGGTCCAGCAGGATCAGCTCGAAGTCACCGCGCTCGAGCAGCTGGCGGGCCTGGGCCAGGTTGCCGGCGGGGATAAAGTCGGCCAGGGCGCGGCCCTGCTCGGCGATCACCCGGCGCAGGTCGAGGTCGTCCTCGATATGCAGCACCCGCGGTTTGCTCGGCAGGCCGTGCAGGGCGCGTTGCAGGCTGGCGATCAGGCGCTCGGGGTCGATGGGTTTGGCCAGCCAGTCGATGACCTGGCTGTCATCCTGGCGGCCCTGCTGCTCCTGCTCGCCGCTGGCGCCCAGGACCAGCACCGGCAGCTGCCGGGTAAGCGGATTGGCGCGCAGTTCGCGCAGCAGTTGCAGGCCTTCGCCATCGGCCAGCTGCGCGGCCAGGGTCAGCGCGGCAATCGGTTGGCTGGCCAGCAGCTCGCGTGCCTGGGCCAGGCTGCGCGCGCTCAGGGGCAGGTAGCCGGCGCGCCGCAGCAGGTGTTCGAGCAGGCGCGCAAGCTCGGCCTCGGCCTCCACCACCAGGATGCTGGCGGCCTGCACCGGGGCGGGCGGCATGCCGCTGTCCTGCACTGGCAGCTCGAACCAGAAGGTGCAGCCTTGGCCGGGGGGCGAATCGAAGCCGATCTGCCCGCCCATGCGCTCGATCAGTTCCTTGCTGATGGCCAGGCCCAGGCCGGTGCCGCCTTTCTGCCGGTGGTCGCTGCTGTCGGCCTGGGAGAACTTCTCGAAGATATGCCCGCGAAAATGCGCCGGGATGCCCGGGCCCTGGTCGCTGACGCTGACCCGCACGCGGTTGTCGCGCAGGGTGCTGTGCAGGCGCACCCGGGCGCCGGCGGGGGAGAACTTGATGGCGTTGGAGAGGAAGTTGGCCAGCACCTGCTGCAGGCGCAGGGCATCGGCGCGCACGCGCAGCGGCAGGCAGGGCGCCAGCTGCAGGTGCACCTGATGCTGGGTGGCATAGGCCTGGTTGCTGCGCAGGCTCTCCTCCAGCTGCTTGGCCAGCTCCAGGTCGGCCATCTCGAAGCTGACCTTGCCGGCCACCAGCTTGTCCATGTCCAGCAGGTCG
The DNA here is from genome assembly GCA_036276395.1 of Pseudomonas sp. Taxonomy (GTDB): domain Bacteria; phylum Pseudomonadota; class Gammaproteobacteria; order Pseudomonadales; family Pseudomonadaceae; genus Aquipseudomonas. The sequence goes on along the minus strand of DASUOY010000423.1, from coordinate 13,796 downwards.
TTGATCAGGTGGTTCAGGCGCAGGCTGTTCTGCTGGGCGATCTCCAGCATCGGCCGCATCGCGGTGGGCACCTCGCCGAAGGCGCCGCCATTGATCAGGCCGAGGGAGCCGGCGATCGAGGTGAGCGGGGTGCGCAGTTCGTGGCTGACGGTGGAGACGAATTCGTTCTTCATTTTCTCGATACGCTTGCGCTCGGTCAGGTCCATGCTGGTGCCGCTGACCCGCAGCGGCCGGCCCTGGGCATCGAACTGCACGAAGCCGCGCAGCAAGACCGGCACGGCATGGCCGTCGCGGTGCAGCAGGCGGCATTCATGGGTCATAAAGTGGGCATCGCTAGCGCTGAGCTGGCGCAGCAGGTGGCGCACCCCCGGCAGGTCATCGGGGTGGATCAGCTGGGCCCAGTGTTTCTGCGCCGGCTGTTCGGCATAGCCGATCATCTGCCAGGCGCGCGGCGAGGCGAAGAATTGCCTGGCCTGCAGGTCGAGGTCCCACCAGCCGTCGTTGCTGCCCTTGAGCACCAGGCTCAGGCGCTCCTCGCTGCGCCGTAGGTCCTGTTCCTGGCTGCGCAGTTGCGCGGTCATCTGCCGGGCCAGGCTCAAGGCCTGGCGATGGCCCTGGGCCAGGATGCTGGCGAGGAAGAACAGCAGCAGGCTGATGGTTGCGCCGAGCAGCAGCAGGCTGCTCTGGCCCTGGACAAAGCTGCTGGCGAACCCGGGCTGCTGGTAGAAGTTCAGGGTCCAGGTCTGGCCGAACAGCTCCAGCTGCTGCTGGCCGGCGGCGGGCTGGCGCGGGTCGAGGTCCGGGTGGCTGGTGAAGAGCAGCTGTTCGGGGTCGCTGCGGGGGCTGGCGAACAGGGCGAAGTCGAGTTGCAGCTCGGCGCTGCCGAGTATGTCGCGCATCAGCTCGTTGACCCGGTAGGGGCTGTAGACGAAGCCGTGCAGGGCGCGCAGGCGCTGCTCGGGGTTGTCCAGGGGCCTGCCTGGGCGGTAGATGGGCGCGTACATCAGCAGGCCGGCCTGCACCGCGCCGTGGGTTTCCTGTTGCAGCACCAGCTTGCCGCTGAGCTGGATCTGCCCGCTTTGCGCGGCGGCCAGCATGGCGGCGCGGCGCGTGCTCTCGGCATACATGTCGAAGCCGAAGGCGGCCAGGTTGCGCCCGCTGAAGGGCTCCAGGTAGAGCACCGCGCTATAGCGCTCGCGCTGGCCGGGCGGGCGCACGCGGAAATCGGCGAAGCCCTCGGCGCGCACCGCGGCCTCAAACGCCGGCAGTTCGTCGGGCTGCAGCATCTGGCTGAAACCCAGGCCCTGGATGCCGGGATAGTTCTTCGCCAGGTCCAGGCGTTGCACATACAGGGCCCATTCCTGGCGGCTGACATGCTCGCTGGCGTCGAACAGGCCGGCGCCGCCGAGCAGCACCTGGCGGTGGTTGGCCATGCGTTCGTCGATGGCCTCGCGCACCTCGCCGCTGAGCTGCTGGAAGTGCCGCTCGGCGGCGGCCTGCTGGCTCAGGCGCAGGTTGTACCAGGCCAGTAGCACTATGCCCAGGCTGCACAGCAGCACCAGCGCCGGCATCAGCCCGGGGCGGCGCAGCAACTGCCAGAGCAGGTCGGCCTGGCGCGGGGCGTGGCGTTCAGGCATCGCCGCCCTCCTCGGCCAGGGGCAGTTCGAACCAGAAGCAGGCGCCCTGGCCGGGTGGCGAGTCGAAGCCGATGCGCCCGCCCATGCGCTCGATCAGCTCCTTGCTGATGGCCAGGCCCAGGCCGCTGCCGCCCTTTTGCCGGGTGTCGCTGCCGTCGGCCTGGGCGAACTTGCTGAAGATGCGCGCCTGGAATTCCTCGGCGATGCCGGGGCCATGGTCCTGCACGCTGACCCGCAGGCAGTCGGCCTGGCGTGCCAGGCTGACCTCGACCTGTTGCCCCGGCGCGGAGAACTTGGCCGCATTCGACAGCAGGTTGGCCAGCACCTGGGCCAGGCGCTGGGCGTCGACCCGCACCTGCAGCGTGCTGGGTGTGCCCAGCAGGTGCAACTGCACGCGATGCTGCTCGGCATAGGGCTGGTTGTGCGTCACGGCCTGCACGAGCAAGGGCCACAGGGGTTGCTGACGCAGCGCGAAGGTCATCTGGCCGGCGCTCAGCTTGTCCATGTCCAGCAGGTCGTTGATCAGCTCGCTGAGGCGCTGGCTGTTGTCCTGGGCGATGCGCAGCATGTGCTGCATGCTCTGGGGCACCGCGCCCAGGGCGCCACCGTTGATCAGGCTGAGGGAGCCGGCGATGGCCGTCAGCGGGGTGCGCAGTTCATGGCTGATCACCGCCACGAATTCGCCTTGCAGGCGTTGCAGGCGCTGGCGCTCGCGGATGTCCTGGATATGCAGGATACGCAGGGCGGCGGGATCCTGGGGGCTGCCGAGGATGGCGGCGCTGAGCTCCACCGCCACTTCTTGCTCCCCGGAGTCGAGCAGGCTGAGTTGCCAGCTGCGTGCCTGGCGGCCGTTGGTGGCGGTCAGTTGAGCATCCAGCTCGGCGCGCCCGCCCTCGGCGCAGAACTGGCGCAGGGGTTGTTGCAGCAACTGGCCGGCCGGCAGGCGCAGCAGCTGGCAGAGCGCCTGGTTGACCGCCAGCAGGCGCCCTTGCGGGTCGAGCAGGGCCAGGCCCAGGGGCGCGCGCTCGAAGGCGCTGAGAAACTGTTTCTGGCGCTGGTTGAGGGCCAGCAACAAGCCGGCCTGGCGGTGCTGGCCATGCAGCAACAGGGCGAACAGGGCGGTGACCGCCAGGGCCAGCAACCAGCCGAGGGGGCGCAGCCAGCCGGGCAGCGGGTCGGGGTTGCGCAGGTCATGGGCTTCGAGCTGCCAGTTGGCACCGGCCAGGGGGATCGGCAGGCGCACCCCCGGGATGCTGGCGGCGCTTTCGGCAACAGGCTCCTGCCCGAGCTGCTGCAGGTGGATGGCGATGCCGCGCTGGCGGGCAATGGCCTCGACCTCGGCGTACAGCGAGTCGAAGTCGATCACCGTGCTGATCAGCCCCCAGTACTGCTCCTCGGCGAGAAACACCGGTACCCGGTAGATCAGTCCGCGGCCACCCTGAACCAGTTGCAGGGGACCGTCGAGCATGGGCTGGCGGCTGGCGATGATGCGCTGCACCATCGGCCATTGCTGGGGCTGGTCGGGGTAGTAGAGGCCCAGGGCGGCCTCGTTGCCGGCCAGCGGATAGACGAAGCTGATGCGGTTGTCCGGCGCCAGACCGATATTGCGGATATGCCGGCCCTGCTGGAACAGCCCTTCGAGCCAGGGTTGCAGCTCCTGCGGGTCGATCTGGCCGTGCTTGGCCGGGATATAGGACGCCAGCCCGGTGGCCAGATGCAGGGTGGCGTTGAGCTCGGCCAGTAGCACCGCGCGCACCTCGCCAGCGTGGGCCAGCAGGCGCTGCTGGTCGGCCTGTTGCTGGCGCAGGCTGTACTGCTGCAGGAGCAGCTCGACGCCGCAGCCGAGCAGCAGCAACAGGCCCAGGCTGGCCAGCCAGTTGAGGGCGCTGCGCAGTCTGGATACGCCCAGTGGCGCGCTGCTGGGCTTCATGGCTGGGGCACCTGGGGCAGTTCGAACCAGAAGCAGGAGCCCTGGCCCTCGGCCGAGTCGAAGCCGATCTGCCCGGCCATATGCTCGATCAGCTGCTTGCTGATCGCCAAGCCCAGGCCGGTGCCGCCCTTCTGCCGGGTATCGGTGGCGTCGGCCTGGGAAAACTTGCTGAAGATGCGCGCCTTGAACGCCTCGGGAATCCCCGCGCCGTGGTCGCGCACGCTGACCCGCAGGGCCGCGCCACGGGGCTCCACGCTGACCTCCACGGGCTGGCCGCTGGGGGAGAACTTGGCGGCGTTCGACAGCAGGTTGGCCAGCACCTGGGCCAGGCGCTGGCTGTCGACATTGACCCAGGCCGGGCTGGCCGGTTCGAGCAGGTGCAGCTGCACCTGGTACTGGCTGGCATAGGGCTGGTTCTGCGCGATGGCCTGCTGCAACAGCGGCCACAGCGGTTGTTCGAGCAGCTCGAAGCTCATCTTGCCGGCCACCAGCTTGTCCATGTCCAGCAGGTCGTTGATCAGCTCGCTCAAGCGCTGGCTGTTGTCCTGGGCGATGCGCAGCATGTCCTGCATGCTCGCCGGTACAGCGCCGAGCACGCCGCCGTTGATCAGGCCGAGGGAGCCGGCGATGGCGGTCAGCGGGGTGCGCAATTCATGGCTGACGGTGGAGATAAATTCATTCTTCATCTCCTCGATACGCTTGCGCTCGCTGATATCGCGGATCACCGCGATAAAGCGGCGCTGGCCCTGGCGGCTGATCTGCGACACCGCCACCTCGATGGCGAACAGCTCGCCGTTGCGCCGCTGGCCGTACAGCTCGCGTACCGTGCCGATCAGCTTGGCCACCCCGGTCTGGCGATAGGCGGCCAGGTAGCCGTCGTGGTTGGAGCGCTCCGGCTCGGGCATCAGCATCTTCACATTGCGCCCGCTGACCTCGTCCAGGCGGTAGCCGAAGATATGCTCGGCGGCGTGGTTGAAGGTTTCGATCAGGCCCTGCTGGTCGATGGTGATGATGGCGTCGAGGATATTGTCGAGCAGGGTCTGCAGGTAGTCCTCGCGCTCGCGGATGGCCCGCTCGGCCTCGACCCGCTCGCTGAAGTCCTGCACCTGCACGACGAAATGCACCGGCTGGCCCTGGCTGTCGCGCACCAGGGCAACGCTGAGCAGCACCCAGAGCGCGCGGCCCTGGCGGTCGAGATAGCGCTTTTCCATCTGGTAGGCGTTGATCCGCCCGGCCAGCAAGTCATCGATATTGTTCAGATCGCTTTGCAGGTCATCCGGGTGGGTGATCTGCTGGAAATCTATCGCCAGCAGCTCTTCGCGGCTGTAACCCAGCATGCGGCACAGCTCGTCATTGACCTCCAGCCAGTGGCCTTGCAGGGAGACCAGCGCCATGCCCTGGGGCGCGGTGCTGAAGGCGCTGCTAAAGCGCTGCTGGCTGACCCTGAGCTGGTCTTCCACGGCCTTGCGATCGCTGATATCCCAGATAAAGCCGGAGACCCCCAGCAGCGCGCCGTTGTGGTCGTATTCGCCGCGGCCCTTCTCGCGCACCCAGACGCTGTGGCCGTCGGCGTGCAGCAGGCGGTAGGTCAGTTCGAAGCTCTCCTGGCGGTCGAGGGCCTCTGCGGTCTTGTAGGTCAGGGGCAGGTCATCGGGGTGGATGATGCTGGCGAAGCTGCGCACCCGGTTGTCGATAAAATCACTGGCCGGGTAGCCGGTCAGGCTGCTGGCTTCGGCGCTGATAAAGCGCATGGTCCAGGCGTCGTCGTTGTCGCAGTGGTAGACCATCCCCGGCAGGTTGGCCACCAGCCCGCGGAAGCGGCTCTCGCTCTTCTGCAGGGCGCGGGTGGTTTGCTGCAGGGCGGTGATATCGCTGGCGATGCCGAGGAAGCCGCTGATGCTGCCGTCGCTCTCGAAGATGGCGCTGACCGTCAGGTTGACCCGGCGCTGGCTGCCGTCCTTGCACACATAGGTCCACTGCTGGGTGTCCGGTTCGCCACTGCGGGCCAGATGCACGAAGGCCTCGAAACCGCTGATCGGCAGGCCGGTCTGGCGGCTCAGGGCCGCGCCGCGGGCCTCGATCTCGCTGGCCAGGTGGAAGTGCGCCGGGCTGTTGTAGCCGACCATTTCCGCGGCGCGATAGCCGAGCAGGCGTTCGGCGCCGGTGTTGAACAGGCGGATCAGGCCCTGGGGGTCGGTGGCGATAATGCTCACCCCGGTGGCCGAGTCGAGCACCGCCTGGAGGAAGGCGCGGGCCTGGCGCACATCCTCTTCGCGCTGGCGGGCCTGGCTGATATCGGCATGGGTGCCGTACATCATCAGCGCCTGGCCGTCGGCGGTGCGGCTGACCACCCGGCCGCGGGTGTGCACCCAGACCCAGTGGCCGTCCTTGTGCTGCATGCGGCACTGGCAGTCGTAGTAGGGCGTTTCACCGCGGAAATGCGCCTGCAGTTGCTCGTTCGCGTGCTGCAGGTCAGCGGGGTGGCAGTAGCGTGCCCAGGTGCTGAAATCCACGGGCATCAGCTCGTCCAGGCGATAGCCGATGATCTCGGCCCAGCGCTCGTTGAAAACCGCCGTGCCGCTCTGTACGTTCCACTCCCAGGTGCCGACATGGGTGCCTTCGATAATGCTCGCCAGGCGCTGGCTCTGCGCCTTGTAGGCGGCCTCGGCCTCGGCCTGCTCGGTGACATCCTGCACGGTGCCGACCAGGCGCTGCTGGCCCTGGGCGGTGGCCTGCATGCGCGCCAGCTCGTGCACCCAGCGCACCTGGCCATCGGGGCGGATGATGCGGTGCACCACGTCATGTTCGCCGCCGGCCTTGACCCGGGCCTCGCTGGCCTCGACCAGGGCCAGGTCGTCGGGGTGCACCGCGCGCTTGAACAGTTCCACGCTGGGTTCAATGCACTGCGGGTCATAGCCGAAGATGCTGTAGACGGTGGCCGACCAGAACAGCTCGCCGCTGTCGAAATTGGCTTCCCAGTGGCCGAGGCGGGCGATGCGCTGGGATTCGTCGAGGCGTTCCAGCAGGGCCTGGCGCGCGCGCTCCTGCTGCTGGCGCTCCAGGGTGGCGCCGACCCAGCGGGCGAACAGGCGGAGGAATTCGCGGTCGGCCTCGTCGAAGGGCATCTGCCGCGCCTCATGGGCGCAGAACGCCAGGGTGCCGAAGCGCTGCCCGGCGACCCAGATCGCGATGCCGATATAGGTTTCCAGGGCGAACAGCGGGTAGCAGGGGTGCTGGGCATGGGCGGACTGGCCCATCTGTTCGATGGCCAGCACGTCGTCGCTGTGCAGGGTGAGGCTGCAATAGGTGTCGCCGAGGCTAAAGCGTTGGCCGTCCTGCAGGCCGCCGGGCGGGGAAACCTGCACCAGCACCTGATAATCCTCGCCTTCGATATGGCTGATGATGGCCAGGGGCACGCAATAGAACTCGGCCCCCAGGCGCAGGGCCTGGCGCAGCTGCTCCTGGCTGCTCAGGGTCGGCAGCGCGGCGATCTCGTTGAGCGCGCGCAGCGCCGCCTGCTGGCGCTGCAGGCGTTGCTGGGTCTGCTCGCGCTGGATATCGCGGCGCAGCGCGCCGATCAGTTGGCCGAGGGTGGCCAGCAGCGGCTGCAGGAAGTCGACCAGGGTCTGGTCGTAGCCGCCGTCGCGGTTGGCCAGGCCGAGCAGGCCGACCAGTTCGCCATCGGCCTGCAGCGGCAGCCCGGCAAAGGCCCGCAGGCCGGGGTGGGCGGCCTGTTGCGCGGCGCTGCGCGGGGCGTTGCTGAGCAGCGGGGTGGCGCTGCGCAAGGCCTGCTCGAACAGCTGGTCGAGGTCGGAGGGGTAGGCGGCGTCGTCATGCAGGTCGGGGCTGGCGTAATCCCAGGCCTGCTGGCTGATGGCATAGGCGCGCAGGTAGGGGGCCTGCTGCTCGTCGCGCAGCACTTCGCCGATAAAGCCGAACTGGCTGGCGGTCAATTCGAGGATGCGCGCCAGCAGCGTCTCGAAGGCCTCGCCCTGGTTCTGCGCATTGATATAGGCGGCCTGGGCCTGGGCGATCACCGCCAGCAGTTGGCGTGCCTGCTCGCTCTGCTGGTGCCTGGCCTGCAGCTCGTCGCGGTGCTGGCTGAGCTGCGCCTGGCTGCTGCGCTTGGTCGCCTGCAACAGCAGCAGGAGCATGGCGCTGGCGCCGAGCCAGGCCAGCAACCATTTGCCGATCAGCTGGCGCTTTTCGCTCTGCTGCTGTTCGGCCAGGTCACTGATATCGCGCCAGAGCAGTGCCATGGCCTGGGGGTTGGCCTGCTCCGCGGCGAGGTAGCCGGGCAGCACTATCTGGTTGAGCAGGTAGGTGCGGCCCTGGTCCTGCAGCAGTTGCCGGGTGTTGCCGGCGGCGGCTGGCGGCAACAGGCCGCGGGCTTGCCAGTCCTGGACCTGGGCGCGGGAGTAGGCGGCCAGCTGCCATTGCTCGGCCGCCGGGTCCAGACCGCGCAGTATCTCGCCGCTGCTGGGTGGCTCGAAGCTGCTGGCGTTGAGCAGCAGGGCGACCCCGGCGGCCAGTTCCCGATCCAGTTGCGGCAGCTCGCCGAGCACGCCATACACCACTTCCAGCGCGCCGACGGTGCGCGGTCCCTGCAGAGTGTCGACGTGCAGCGGGCTGACCGCGCGCATGCCCGAATGGCGCGCCTCACTGCTCAGGTTCAGGCCGGACTGGCTGGTGCCGCTGGCCAGGGCGTCGCGCAGGATGGCGTTGTACGCCAGCAGGCTGTCGCCATGCCGCTCGGGGGCGTGTACGCGCAGCAGCACCTCGCCCTGGGGCGCCAGGTGCACATAGAGGCGAAAGGGATGGCTGGCCTGCAGGTTGCGCCAGCGCGGCCCCAGGCGGATCTGCAGCTGGTTGCGGATGCGCTGGTAGGTCGGGTCGTCCAGGCTGACGCCTTGCTGCTGCAGGGCGAAGGCCTGGCGCACCAGTTCCACCAGCCAGGCATCGGCGGCCAGGGTCTCGGCCAGCAACTGGGCCTGGGCCGTTTGCCGTTGCCGGGTGCTGTGCAGGGCCAGTTGCTGCAGCTGGCTGTGGCTGTCGAGTTGCAGCTGCCAGAGGTTTTCCTGCTCGTTCACGGCGCGCCAGCCGAGGGCGAAGAACAGCAGGGCCAAACCCAGGCTGGCGCAACCAACTATCCAGCGAAGGGTGGCGGAGCTGTTACTACCCATCCGGGGCCTCTTGGTGTGAACGACTGCCGCGCCGCAAGCTTATGCCAGGCCCGCCAGGCGGCGCAGGCGCGCCAGCTTGTCGGCATCGGCTGTGGCGGCCAGTTCGCAGGCGGCCAGGTGCATGATGATAGCCTCGCGGCGCAGATTCAGGGTGGGCAGGGCATAGCAGGCACCGATCAGTTCGCGCAGCGGGTTGGGCAGGCGCCAGTGGGCTTTCAAGCGGTTGGCCAGCACGCTGCTGGCCTTGTCCATGGCCTGGCTGAGCTGCTCCAGCGCCAGCTCGTGGCCGCTGTCGCGCCATACCTGCGCCTGTTGCAGCACGCACAGTTCGCCCATGCGGTGCAGCAGGGCGGCGCTGTGCAGGGGCGCCGGGTCGATACGGCAGGCCGCCGCCAGCTCGGCCACACGCTGGTGCAGCTGGCCGATCTGCTGTTGTTGCGCCTGGGCCTGCAGGCGCAACTCGGCATCGCGCAGCTGGCTGCCGGCATGCAGGCCCAGGCCTATGCCGATATTCAAACTGGTGGTGGCGCCCAGGGCCTGCAGCGCATCGCCCAGGCTCAGGCAGGGGGTGGCGGTTTTGTTGTACTGGCTGCTGTTGGCCGCGGCGAGCAGGCGCGCGGTCAGCGCCGGTTCGTTGTGCCACAGTTGCTTGAGTTGCTGCACGCTGGGTTGCTGCTGGCTCAGGGCGCTGAGTTGCTCGCGCATGCCGTCCTGCAGGGGCAGCTCCAGGTCGGTGTCGGCGCGGCTGTGGAGAAAGTCGAGGAAGCTGACGGCGCTGGTTGCCTGGCTGGCCGGCTCGGCGCTGGCCGCCGGCAGCAGGCGCTCCAGGCATTCGAGCACCTTGGGCACCTGGAAGGGCTTGCTGATAAAGGCGTTGATCTTCAGCGGCCGCACTTCCATCACGCTGTCGCGGTCGGCGCGGCCGGTGATCAGCACCAGGGGCACTTGCCGGTCATCGCGGCGCACCTGTTCGAGCAGACGGGTGCCGGGGCCGTCGGGCAGGTTCCAGTCACAGATCAGCAGATCGGCGGCGGACTCCTGCCAGTCGTGCAGGGCGCTGGCCACCTGGCTGTGGCAGGCCACCTGCACGCCCGGGCGCAGGCTGAGGACTATCTGCTTGAGCAGGTCGGCGATCCACACGTCATCCTCAAGAATCATCACGCGCATGCTTTAGTCCTGGGCAACGCCGGCACGAGCGCTCAGGGGCAGCCGCGCGCGCAGTTCCTCGGCGGGTTGTGGGCGGCCGAAATAGTAGCCCTGGCCATGGTCGCAGCCGAGTTGTGCGAGCAGCTCGGCCTGATCCTCCTGTTCGATGCCCTCGGCCAGCACCTTGAGGCCCAGGCTATGGCCCAGGGCAATCACCGCGCGGGTAATGGCGATGTCGTCTTGGTCGTGGGGCAGGCCCCTGACAAAGCTCTGGTCGAGTTTCAGCTTGTGCACCGGCAGGCGTTTCAGGCGTGCCAGTGAGCTGTAGCCGGTGCCGAAGTCGTCGATGGCCAGGCGCAGGCCCAGGGCGCGCAGGCGGTCGAGCAGGGCCAGGGCGGCATCGGGGTCGTCCATCACCGCGCTTTCGGTGACTTCCAGCTCCAGGCAGCCCGGGTCCAGGCCGCTGTCGGCCAGCACCTGGGCCACCCGGCTATCCAGCTCGCCGCGGCTGAACAGGCGGCTGGAGACATTCACCGCGATAAACTTCAAGCCATAGCCGGCGGCTTGCCAGGCGACCATCTGGCGGCACGCCTGTTCGAGTACCCAGGCGTCTATGGCGCCGATCAGGCCGCTTTCTTCGGCGATCGGGATAAATTCCCCCGGTGGCACCAGGCCGCGTTGCGGGTGTTGCCAGCGCACCAGGCTTTCCACCCCGATCATCTCCTTGCTGCGCAGGCACAGCAGCGGCTGGAAGTGCAGGCGCAGTTCGTCGTGCTCCAGGGCGTGACGCAGGGCGCTGACCAGCTCGACCCGCTGACGTGCGTATTCGGTCAGCTCCTGGGTGTAGAAGGCATAGCCTTCGCGGCCGCTGCTCTTGGCCTTGAACAGCGCCGAGTCGACGTTGCGCAGGACCTGGGCGACATCCTCGGCATCGCCGGGGAACAGGCTGATGCCGATGCTGGCGCCGATAAACAGCTCCTGGTTATTCAGCACGAAGGGCTGGCTCAGGCAGTTGAGCAGGTGCTGGGCGATGCCGGCGGCCTGTTCGGCGCTGGCGCAGTCCTCGCAGAGCAGGCCGAATTCGTCGCCGCCCATGCGCGCCAGGGTCATGCTGGCGCGCACCTGCTGCTGCAGGCGCTCGCCGACCTCCTTGAGCAGCAGGTCGCCGATGGCGTGGCCGAGGCTTTCATTGATGTGCTTGAAGTGGTCGAGGTCGATCAGCAGCACGGCGCCATCGCGCTGTTCGCGTTGGGCACGCTCCAGGGCGTTCTCGACCCGCTCAGTGAACAGCAGGCGATTGGGCAGGTTGCTCAGGGGGTCGTGGTGGGCCAGGTAGTCCAGTTCGCGCTGCGAACGCTTGAGCGCGGTGATATCGGAGAACACCGCGACATAGTGGCTGACCTCGCCATCTTCATCGCGAATCGCGCGGATATTCTGCCACTGCGGGTATACCTCGCCGTTCTTGCGCCGGTTCCACACTTCGCCGCTCCAGGCGCCGCGGTTTTGCAGGGCATGCCAGAGGCTGTTGTAGAAGGCCTGGTCGTGGCGCCCGGACTTCAGCAGGCTGGGCTGGCGGCCGAGGATCTCCTCCTGGCTGTAGCCGGTGATACGGGTGAAGGCGGGGTTGCAGTGGACGATGCACTGCCTGGCGTCGGTGACCAGCACGCCTTCCTGGGTGGCGTCGAATACCGCGGCGGCCTGGCGCAGGCTGTCTTCGTCGTTGCGCCGCTGGGTGACGTCGCTGGCGGTGCCGATCAGGCGCTCGGCGTGGCCCTGGGCATCCAGCAGGAGGCGCCCGCGCGATTGCAGCCAGCGGTAGCTGCCGTCCTTGTGGCGCAGGCGATAGTGGGCTTCGTAGGGCGCCTGGCTGGTGCTGTTGAGCAGCTGGGCGAGGTGGCGCTGGAACTGCGCCTGGTCATCCGGGTGCAGGCGCTGCAGCCAGAGTTCGTGGTCGTTGCCCAGCTCGCCCGGCGCCAGGCCGAGCAGGGCGCTGTAGCCGGGGGAGAAGAACACCGTCTGCTGGCGCAGGTCCCAGTCCCACATGCCGTCCTGGGCCGCGCTAAGGGCGCGGTTGAGGCGCGTCTCGCTGTCGCTCAGGGCCTGGGTGGCCTGGTTTTGCTGGCGTTGATGGGCACGCAGCACCCAATACAGCAGCACGCCGGTGAGCAGCACGAAGAACAGCCCCTTGAACAGTTGCACGGATTCCAGTTGTTCGAGGCTGAGGCCCAGGGTGGCGACCAGGGCGTCGCTGAACAGCACCCACAGGCAGGCGGCCAGGGTGTAGGCGAGGGTCAGGCGCCAGATGCTTTGGGGAACACTCATAGGGGGGTAGTCAGTCCTTTTGATCTGCTGGGCAGTATAGGCGCTAACGCGGGGGCGGTATTCTTATCCAAAAGACCAACTGGTTTTCTGATCAGGGTCAGGGATAATGAAACCTAGTCCAGCCTGCTCAGGCTGCGCTTTCCTTTGCACGAGGCACTCGACTCCCATGTGGTACAACGGTTTTCTCGACCTGTCGGTCTGGCAACTGATCGCGGTCACCCTGCTGATGACGCACGTGACCATCGTCAGCGTCACGGTCTATCTGCACCGTTATTCGGCGCACCGCGCGCTGGAGTTGCACCCGGCGCTCAAGCACTTCTTCCGCTGCTGGCTGTGGCTGAGCACCGGGCAGAACACCCGCGAGTGGACCGCCATTCATCGCAAGCACCATGCCAAGTGCGAAACCGTCGATGACCCGCACAGCCCGGTGATCAAGGGCCTGGGTACCGTGCTGCGCAAGGGCGCCGAGCTGTACCAGGAGGAGGCGAAGAATCAGGAAACCCTGCGCGTCTATGGCAAGAACTGCCCGGACGACTGGGTCGAGCGCAATGTCTATTCGCGCTACACCTTTGGCGGCGTGACCCTGATGGCGATTATCGACCTGGCCCTGTTCGGCGCCGCCGGCATCACCATCTGGGCCATCCAGATGATGTGGATTCCGGTCTGGGCCGCCGGCGTGATCAATGGCCTGGGCCATGCCGTGGGTTACCGCAACTTCGAGTGCCGCGACGCGGCGACCAATCTCGTGCCTTGGGGCATCCTGATTGGCGGCGAAGAGCTGCACAACAACCACCACACCTACCCGAACAGCGCCAAGCTGTCGGTGAAGAAGTGGGAGTTCGATATGGGCTGGTTCTGGATCAGGCTGTTCAGCCTGCTCGGCCTGGCCCAGGTGCAGCGCGTGGCGCCGATAGCCCATCGGGTGGAAGGCAAGCGCAGCCTGGATATGGACACCGCCATGGCGATCCTCAACAACCGCTTCCAGATCATGGCGCAGTACCGCAAGCTGGTGATCGCGCCGCTGGTCAAGCAGGAGCTGGCCAAGGCCGACGCCTCGGTACGTCATCACTTCCATCGCGCCAAGCGCCTGCTGTCGCGCGAGCCGAGCCTGCTCGATGAAACCCACCAGGCGCGCATTCAGCGCATGCTGGAGCAGAGCCAGGCACTCAAGGTCATCTACGAGAGACGCCTGGCCCTGCAGCAGATCTGGGTCAAGACCAGCGCCAACGGCCACGACATGCTCGAAGCCATCAAGCAGTGGGTCAGCGAGGCGGAAGCCAGCGGCATTCAGTCCCTGCGCGAATTCGCCGAGCAGCTGAAAACCTACTCGCTGCGCCCGGCCGCCAGCGTCTGAGTCTCAGCATGTACGCCCAAGCCCGCCATCCGGCGGGCTTTTTATGGCCTGCCATCCCTGGCGGCCACCCTGCGGGCCGTCGCTGCTCGACGTTAAAAACTGCTCCTGGCAGTTTTTTATGGCCTGCATCCCTGGCGGTCACTCTGCGGGCTGGTGCTACGCGACGTTAGAGATGGCCCCCGGCCATTTTTCTGTTTGTGGATTAAGCTAATTCTATTGCTCAG
>DASUOY010000422.1:0-3085 GCA_036276395.1 Pseudomonas sp. | reverse complement strand
CCGATACTGGCGAGCACCAGGCCGTAGCCGCAGAGGTACAGCAGGGCGGGGAAGAAACCCTGGCGCCAGCGGATCAGGGCGCCGCCGAGGGCCGCGGGAATGCTGGTCAGGGACAGCAGGGCGATGGTCCAGGCCGCCAGGTTGCGCTGGCCAAACGCTTCCAGGGTGATCGCCAGCAGGTACACCACGCAGGCCATGCTCAGCAGATGGTGCGCCCAGCGCACATGCTGGCGGGTTTGCAGCAGGGTCTGGGTAAAGCGGTTGGCGCATAGGGCCCAGAGCGAGGGCAGGGTGATGCGGTCCAGCCAGAAGGGTACGGCCTCCTCTGGCCAGAAATATTGGAAGCCATGGCCGGTCATGCTGAGGATAAATACCAGGGCGAAGGCGGTGGTCAGCACGTACCAGAAGTACGCGCTGTCGCGCAGGCTGAACAGGATAAACAGGTTGTACAGCAGCAGGGCCAGGATCACCCCGTAGATCAGGCCCAGGCCGAGGTTTTCCTGGGCGGCCAGCAGTTCGAGCTGGTCCAGTTGCCAGAGGCGCAGGGGGAAGGAATTGCCGGCCGGGTCATAGGTACGCAGATAGAGGGTCAGGGGCTGTTCGCCCAGCGCCGGCAGCTGGAACACCGCGCGCCGGTAGGGATGGTCGCGCCCGGCGGCGAAACTCACCCGCTCGCCGGCCTGGCGCATCTGCCAGTGGCCTTGGGCGTTGGGCAGAAAGAGCTGCAGGTCGAGCAGGGTGACCGCGCCGACTTCCAGCCACCATTGCGCTGGCGCCGCGCTGCTGCGTTGCAGTTCGATCTTGATCCACCAGGGGTTGCGGCTCTGGCCCACGCTGGCGCGGCCATTGGCGGGCTGGAAGCGGCTTTGCACGGCCGGATCGCTTATGTCGGCGATAGTCAGCCGGCCGCCGACATCCTCCAGCAGCTCGATATGCTGATTGATCTGGCTGCCGCTGCTGGTCGGGCTCAGCAGGATGGGCGCGGCGTTGGCCAGGCTGTTGCAGCAGGCCAGGCTCAGTAGCAGGCAGAGCGAGAAGGCTAGGCGCGACACCGCATGCTCCCTAAGGTCGAGGGCTGTCCGGGGTGAATATAAGCACAAGCCGGCTTGTGATCACAAACCATCCAGGCATAGGGCCATCGGTCTGGGCTTAACCCTAGCAATACAGTCGGATTTGGTTAAATTTTGTGCTATATTCCGCGCCCGCGATTTTCCATCCTGTTCGCCAACGCCGGTCACTTTCATGTCCATGCAAACCGCCAAGCCGTTATTCGATTATCCAAAGTACTGGGCCGAGTGTTTCGGGCCCGCGCCTTTCCTGCCGATGAGCCGGGAAGAGATGGATCAGCTTGGCTGGGACAGCTGCGACATCATCATCGTCACCGGTGACGCCTACGTGGATCACCCCTCCTTCGGCATGGCCATCATCGGCCGGCTGCTGGAGTCGCAAGGCTTTCGCGTCGGCATCATCGCCCAGCCGAACTGGCAGTCGAAAGACGACTTTATGAAGCTCGGCGAGCCCAACCTGTTCTTCGGCGTCGCGGCCGGCAATATGGACTCGATGATCAACCGCTACACCGCCGACAAGAAAATCCGCTCGGACGACGCTTACACCCCAGGCGGCCTGGCCGGCAAACGCCCGGATCGCGCCAGCCTGGTGTACAGCCAGCGCTGCAAGGAAGCCTACAAGCACGTGCCGATCGTGCTTGGCGGCATCGAAGCCTCGCTGCGCCGTATCGCCCATTACGACTACTGGCAGGACCGCGTGCGCAACTCGATCCTGATCGACGCCAGCGCCGATATCCTGCTGTACGGCAACGCCGAGCGCGCCATAGTCGAAGTGGCCCAGCGCCTGTCCTACGGCCACAAGATCGAAGACATCACCGACGTGCGCGGCACCGCGTTTATCCGCCGCGATACGCCGCAGGGCTGGTACGAAGTGGACTCCACCCGTATTGACCGGCCGGGCAAGGTCGACAAGATCATCAACCCCTACGTGAACACCCAGGACACCCAGGCCTGCGCCATCGAGCAGGAAAAGGGGCCGCAGGAAGACCCGAACGAAGCCAAGGTTGTGCAGCTTCTCGCCAGCCCGCGTATGACCCGGGACAAGACGGTGATCCGTCTGCCGTCCATGGAAAAGGTGCGCAACGACCCGGTGTTGTACGCCCACGCCAACCGCGTGCTGCACCTGGAAACCAACCCGGGCAACGCCCGCGCGCTGGTGCAGAAGCATGGCGAGGTGGACGTGTGGTTCAACCCGCCGCCCATCCCGATGACCACCGAAGAAATGGACTACGTGTTCGGCATGCCCTATCAGCGCGTGCCGCACCCGGCCTATGGCAAGGAGAAGATCCCGGCCTACGAGATGATCCGTTTCTCGGTGAATATCATGCGTGGCTGCTTCGGCGGCTGTACCTTCTGTTCGATCACCGAGCACGAAGGCCGCATCATCCAGAACCGCTCGGAAGAGTCGATCATTCGCGAGATCGAAGAGATCCGCGACAAGGTGCCGGGCTTTACCGGGGTGATTTCCGACCTCGGCGGGCCGACCGCCAACATGTACCGCATCGCCTGCAAGAGCCCGGAAATCGAATCCGCGTGCCGCAAGCCATCCTGCGTGTTCCCGGGCATCTGCCCGAACCTGAATACCGATCACTCCAGCCTGATCCAGCTGTATCGCAGCGCCCGTGCCTTGCCAGGCGTGAAGAAGATATTGATCGCTTCCGGTCTGCGTTATGACCTCGCCGTCGAGTCGCCAGAGTATGTGAAGGAACTGGTCACCCACCACGTCGGTGGTTACCTGAAGATCGCCCCGGAGCACACCGAGGAAGGCCCGCTGAATCAGATGATGAAGCCGGGCATTGGCAGCTATGACAAGTTCAAGCGCATGTTCGAGAAGTACTCGAAAGAGGCGGGCAAAGAGCAGTACCTGATCCCGTACTTTATCGCCGCGCACCCGGGCACCACCGACGAAGACATGATGAACCTGGCCCTGTGGCTCAAGGGCAATGGCTTCCGCGCCGACCAGGTGCAGGCCTTCTACCCCTCGCCGATGGCCACCGCCACCGCCATGTACCACTCGG
>DASUOY010000421.1:0-5888 GCA_036276395.1 Pseudomonas sp. | reverse complement strand
GTTGATAATGGTGATTTCGCAGGCGGGCATTGCGGTAATTCCTTAGCTGAGGTCGCGGTGGCGGATCTGGACGTTCTTCAGGATGGGTTTGAGGGTTTCGCCGAGACGATTGGCCAGGTACACCGAGCGGTGATGGCCGCCGGTACAACCGATGGCGACCGTGACATAGGCGCGGTTGCTGGCGGCAAAGCGCGGCAGCCACTTGGTCAGGTAGGCGAAGATGTCCTGGTACATCTCCTCGACATCGGCCTGGCCGGCCAGGTATTCGACCACGGGTTGGTCTAGACCCGAGTAGTCGCGCAGATCCGGCTTCCAGTAAGGGTTGGGCAGGCAGCGCACATCGAATACCAGGTCGGCGTCCACCGGCATGCCACGCTTGAAACCAAAGGATTCCAGCAGAAAGGCCGTACCGGGTTCGGGCTGGTTGAGCAGACGCAGTTTCAAGCTGTCGCGCAGCTGGTAGAGGTTCAGGTGGGTGGTGTCGATTTTCAAATCGGCCAGGTCGATGATCGGCCCCAGCAGCAGGCTTTCATCGGCGATGGCTTCGGCCAGTGAGCGGCTCTCGTTGGTCAGCGGGTGGCGTCTGCGGGTTTCCGAGAAGCGCTTGAGCAGGGTTTCCTCGTCGGCATCCAGATAGAGCACGTCGCACTGGATATGCCGGGCGCGCACTTCCTGGAGCAATTCGGGAAAGCGCTTGAGCTGGCTGGGCAGGTTGCGCGCATCGATGGATACGGCCACCTGCGGGTGCAGTAGCTCGGTATTGAGCAGGGCGCGCTCGGCCAGTTCCGGCAGGAGAATGGCCGGCAGGTTGTCGATGCAATAGAAACCATTGTCCTCAAGTACGTCGAGGGCGGTGCTTTTGCCGGAGCCGGAGCGACCGCTGACAATGATCAGGCGCATGATCAGGCCTGGCTGAGCTGGCTTTGTACGTCCACCACCACCTGATACAGGGCCTCGTTGCTCTGGGCCTGGCGCAGGCGCTCACGCACATCGCTGCGATCGAGCATGCTGGCGATCTGCCGGAGCAGTTCCAGGTGAGCATCGGTTGCCGCTTCTGGCACCAGCAGGACAAACAGCAGGTCGACAGGCGCGCCATCGATGGCGTCGAAGTCCACCGCGGCGTCCAGTTTCAGCAGGGCGCTGATCGGCGCGTTGCAGCCGGGCAGGCGACAGTGCGGAATGGCGATGCCATTGCCGAAACCGGTCGAGCCGAGCTTTTCCCGGGCGATCAGGCTTTCGAAGATATCTTGGCCGTCCAGGTCGGGCAGCTCGCGCGCCACCAGGTTGGCAATCTGTTCGAGAACACGTTTTTTACTGCCGCCCGGCACGTTCACCAGGGAACGGCCGGGGGTCAGGATGGTTTCAAGTCGGATCATAGGAGGGAGGACGAGGTCAGCGGGCCATTGCGCCCTGTTGACGGTCGAGCTGTTTTTCCTTGTGCTTGATGAGTTGTCGGTCGAGTTTGTCGGTCAGTAAATCGATGGCTGCGTACATGTCTTCGTGTTCGGCATTGGCGACCACTTCGCCGCCGGCAATGTGCAGAGTCGCCTCGATCTTCTGTTTGAGTTTCTCGACCTCCATGATGACTTGTACGTTGGTGATCTTGTCGAAGTGGCGCTCCAATCGACCGAGTTTTTCGTCGATGTAGTCGCGCAGGGCGTCGGTCACATCCAGTTGGTGTCCACTGATGTTGACTTGCATACCGCTTTCTCCTTGTTGCCTGGTGTAAGAAGCAGATCGTTGATCTGCCGCCGGAACACTGTGGCGTGGAAGACCCTGGCAGAACCAGTCAGGCGTTCACGCAATTCCCTTGGGGGCAGTATGGCTGCTTTCGGGGGAAATACGCGGGCCGAGTGTGTTATGTGCAGTGTGGACCGTCTTCCTTCTTGGGCCGCCTTACATCAATCGTTTGCGCTCACTGGAAGGCGCTATTCCGAGGGATTCACGGTATTTTGCGACTGTGCGGCGGGCTACTTGAATGCCCTGTGCCTCCAGTAAACCAGCGATCTTGCTGTCACTCAACGGCTTTTTTGCATTTTCCGCGGCGACCAGTTTTTTGATGATGGCGCGGATCGCGGTGGACGAGCATTCGCCGCCTTCGGAGGTGCTGACGTGGCTGGAAAAGAAATATTTCAGCTCGTAAATACCGCGCGGGGTGTGCATGAATTTCTGCGTGGTGACCCGCGAGATGGTCGACTCGTGCATGCCCACGGCTTCGGCGATGTCATGCAGCACCAGGGGTTTCATCGCCTCGTCGCCGTAATCGAGGAAGCCGCGCTGGTGTTCGACTATCTGCGTGGCGACCTTCATCAGGGTTTCGTTGCGGCTCTGCAGGCTCTTGATAAACCAGCGCGCTTCCTGCAGTTGGTTGCGCATAAAGGTGTTGTCGGCGCTGGAGTCGGCGCGTTTGACGAAGCCGGCGTACTGCGCATTGACCCGCAGGCGCGGCATGGCTTCCTGATTCAGCTCCACCAGCCAGCGTTCGTTGTGCTTGCGCACGATTACATCGGGTACCACGTATTCCGGCTCGCTCGACTCGATCTGCGAGCCGGGGCGCGGGTTGAGGCTCTGGATCAGTTCGATGACCTGACGCAGTTCGTCTTCCTTGAGCTTCATGCGGCGCATCAGCTGGCTGTAATCGCGGCTGCCGAGCAGGTCGAGGTAGTCGCTGGCCAGGCGTTGCGCTTCGCTCAGCCAGGGCGTCTTGGCGGGGAGCTGACGCAGTTGCAGCAGCAGGCATTCACCGAGGTTGCGCGCGGCAATGCCGGCGGGCTCGAACTGCTGGATGCGGTGCAGCACGGCCTCCACTTCGTCCAATTCGATGTCCAGCTCCGGGTCGAAGGCTTCGAGCACCTCTTCCAGGGTTTCCTCCAGATAGCCCTGGTCGTTGATGCAGTCGATCAGGGTGACCGCAATCAGGCGGTCCTTGTCGGACATGGGCGCCAGGTTAAGCTGCCAGAGCATATGGCTTTGCAGGCTCTCGCCGCTGGAAGTGCGGGTGGTGAAGTCCCACTCGTCGTCATCGCTGGCGCTGCTGGGCAGGCTGCTGGCGCTGGTCTGGTAGATGTCTTCCCAGGCGGTGTCGACCGGCAGCTCGTTGGGGATGCGCTCGCCCCACTCGCCATCCTCCAGGTTGTCCACGGTCTGCGTGTTGTCCTGGTAGCTGGGCTCCTGGTAAGGCGCTTCTTGCTGTTCGCTGGAGTTGGCGCTTTCTGCGCCGTCGGCCATGGGGTCCGAATTGTCGAAATCGTCGCCGTCTTCCTGGCGTTCGAGCATCGGATTGGATTCCAGTGCCTCCTGGATCTCTTGCTGCAGATCCAGGGTCGACAGTTGGAGTAGGCGGATGGCCTGTTGCAGCTGCGGCGTCATCGTCAGCTGCTGGCCCATCTTCAGGACTAGCGATGGTTTCATTGCAGACCTTATTTACCGGCGTCTGTGCGCAATCCACTACAGGGCGCCGAGGCGCCACAAGGAAGCAAATTATATGCCTGACCTTAAGGGGTTTGCCTAGGGCTAGCGGCTGATCGGTTGAGAAAAACCGCGCTTACAGGCGGAACTCATGCCCCAGATACACTTCTTTTACCGTCTGGTTGGCCAGGACGGTTTCGGCATCGCCTTCGGCGATCAACTGCCCGTCACTGACAATGTAGGCGGTTTCGCAGATATCCAGGGTTTCGCGCACGTTGTGGTCGGTGATCAGTACCCCAATACCCTTGGCCTTGAGGTGATGGATGATCTGTTTGATATCGCCGACCGAGATCGGATCGACCCCGGCGAAGGGCTCGTCGAGCAGGATGAATTTCGGATTGGTGGCCAGGGCGCGGGCAATTTCCACGCGGCGCCGCTCACCGCCGGACAGGCTCATGCCGAGGTTGTCGCGGATATGGCTGATATGGAATTCCTGCAGCAGGCTCTCCAGTTCCTTATGGCGTTTGGCGCTGTCCAGGTCTTTACGGGTCTCGAGAATGGCCATGATATTGTCGGCCACGGAAAGCTTGCGGAAGATCGAGGCTTCCTGCGGCAGATAGCCGATACCGGCACGGGCGCGGCCATGCATGGGCTGGTGACTGACATCCAGATCGTCGATCAGGATGCGCCCTTGGTCGGCCTGGACCAGGCCGACGATCATGTAGAAGCAGGTGGTCTTGCCGGCCCCGTTGGGGCCGAGCAGGCCGACGATCTGGCCGCTGTCGATGCTCAGGCTGACGTCACGCACGACCTGGCGACCTTTGTAGCTCTTGGCCAGGTGTTGGGCTTTCAATGTGGCCATTATTACTGCGCCTGCTGGTCGGCTGGTTTGTTCTTCGGCTGGATCACCATGTCGATGCGCGGGCGCGGGGCCGTTACATTGGTGCCGGTGGCGCGGCCGGCGTTGACGATCTGGCGCTGGGTGTCATAGACGATTTTCTCGCCTTCGAAGACGTTGCCTTCCTGGATCACCTTGGCCTGGTCGATCAGCACGATGCGCTCGTTGGCGGCGAAGTACTGGATGGTCAGACCGTAGGCCTTGACGATCTGCTTGTCGGTGGCCGGCAGCTGCTCGTAATAGGCTGGCTGGCCCACGGCGGTGAACACGTCGATATCGCCCGCCGGGGTCTGGGTGATGGTCACGGTGTCGCCGGTGATCTTCAGGGTGCCCTGGGTGATGATCACGGTACCGCGATAAACCGCCACGCCGTTTTTATCATCGAGTTCGGCGCTGTCGGCTTGGATACGAATCGGCTGTTCACGATCAGAGGGCAGGGCCCAGGCGCTGATGCTTCCAAGCGCGGCGCTCAAGCCGAGTAGAAGGGGGAGGGTTTTAACGAACCTCATGCTGACCTCTTACATTGGACAGCAGGAGCATCCTGCCGTCATTCAAGTACGCTTTCATTCCTTGTGCCGTGGTCACCCCATTGGCCGCGTCGATTCTAACGGCTTGCTGGGTCTGCGCATATTCCTTCTCGGGGAATAGGGTCAGACGGCTGCTGGTGAGAATGGTGGGGCGGCCCTTGGCGTCGGTGCGGGCGACGCGCACCTGGTCGATCAGTTCGACCTCGGCGCCTGCGGGAGCAACCTCGCCGCGGCTGCTGCGAATATTCCAGGGCAGTTCGTCGCCGCGATACAGGTCCATATTGGGTTGGGTCAGCAGGGTGATATCGCTGGCCTGGATATGCTCAACCTTGTCGGCCTGCATTTGGTAATGCAGCTTGCCGTCAGCCATGTACTGCACGGTGCGGACGTTGGTGGCATAGAAATCAATCGGGTTTTGCTGCGTCTGCGCGCTATCGCGCTCGGCGAAGCTGTCCGGGCTGATGTTCCAGTAGCCAAGGGCGGCCAGCAGCGCGGCGGCGCAGATAAACAAGGCAATGGTGAAGGGTTTGCGCGACATGGTCGACTCTACAGGTAGGCGGCTTGGGCGGCTTCGAGGCTGCCCTGGGCGCGCATGATCAGTTCGCAGAACTCGCGGGCGGCGCCTTCGCCGCCGCGGGCCTGGGTCACGCTGTGGGCATGTTGGCGCACAAAGGCATCGGCGCTGGCCACGGCCATGCCCAGCCCCACCCGGCGAATCACCGGCAGGTCTGGCAGGTCGTCGCCCAGGTAGGCAACCTGCTCATAGCTTAGGCCGAGTTCGCCAAGCAGCTCATCCAGAACGACCAGCTTGTCTTCACGGCCCTGGTACAGGTGCTGGATGCCGAGATTCTGCGCGCGGCGCTCGACCACCGGGGTCTTGCGTCCACTGATAATGGCGGTGCGCACCCCTGAATTGATCAGCATCTTGATGCCGTGGCCGTCGAGGGTGTTGAAGGTCTTGAATTCACTGCCGTCGACCAGGAAATACAGCTTGCCGTCGGTGAGTACGCCGTCGACATCGAAGATCGCCAGTTTTACCGCCTGGGCGCGTTGCA
>DASUOY010000420.1:0-11906 GCA_036276395.1 Pseudomonas sp. | reverse complement strand
GGCTGCGCCAGAACGCCTGACGGCGGCCGTCGTAGGCCAGGGTGGCGAGCGAGCGGATCACGTTGTGGTTGCCGATATTGCTGCCGAAGTTGCTTTCCAGGCCCCAGATGGCGATCAGCACTTCATGGTCAACCGCGTAGGCGCTGCGGATGGCTTTCAGCGTCGGTCGATGCTGGGCCTTGAGCAGGCGGCCCTGGGCCACTCGGGTCACGGAAACTGCGCCGTCGATATATTCCCAGACCGGACGGGTGAACTCCGGCTGGCTGCTGTCGGCGCTGACTACCTTGGGGTCCAGGGTAATGCCGGCGAAGGCGCGGTCGAACAGCTCGGCATCGATGCCGGCGGCGATGGCGTCGCTGCGCAGCAGGCTGCGCCACTCTTCGAAGCTCAGTAGCGGTCTGACGACTTGCGCCGCGCTGGAACTGGCAACGGTAACGGGAGGGCTGACAGAAGGGCTGGCCGGGGCGTTGGCCAGTGATTGTGCAGGCGCTTCGGCACAGGCGGTCAGCAACAGCAGGAGGCAGGCGGCGGCACTCTGGGTCAGGCCACGAAGAAGCAGGTCAGACATGGTGTTCTCGGCACATTTTGCAGGCCGTTACCTTAGCACGATTGGCTGCTTATGCGGGCTGCAGCGCGGTTTTCAGGCTGCCAGAAAGTATGAAGCCTCCCAGTTTTGCTGGGAGGCTTCGCGGCGGTAGCTGCCTTTGCCTTTGCTGGGTGTTTCCTGGCGTGAGCGAAACAGGGGCTGGGCGATCAGGGATTTGGCCTTGTTGGGGCCTGGTTTGTGCTTCTTGGCCATGCTTTTTCCTCTCTGGCGGCCCGCGACTGAGCGGACGCGCGCAGCATGCGCCGCAGGCGAAATTATGTCCAGCCAGGTGGCGTCGATCTGCTTAGTAGCTGCGCTCGCTGGGCAGGTTCAAACGTTGCCCGCAGAGGGTCAGGGTCAGCAGGCTAAGGCCGCTCCAGGGGTCGCCGGCCGCCTGGCCTTTGATCTGCGCGTCGATCTGCTGGGCGTCCTGCAGCAGGCTGGCCCAGCGCGCCGCGGACAGGCGTTGCAGGGCTTTGCTGACCAGCGGGCGGCGCTTGTCCCAGACCGGTGGGCGGGCGGAGCTGAAGGCTTTCTCCAGGGGCATGCCCTGGCTGTATTGCTGGGCGATGGTGGCCAGCAGGCGGATTTCCCGGGCCAGGGCCCAGAGAATTACCGGTGGCTCCACGCCTTCGCCGCGCAGGCCTTCGAGCATGCGCAGGGCGTGGGCGGCTTCGCCATTGAGGGCGGCATCGATCAGGCCAAATACATCGAAGCGCGCGCTGTCGGCGACCGCGGCATGCACGGTGTCGACGTCGATCTGGGTGCCCTCGGCCAGCAGCTTGAGCTTTTCGATTTCCTGGGCGGCGGCGAGCAGGTTGCCTTCGACCCGCACGGCGATCATTTCCACCGCTTCGGCGCTGGCGCTAAGACCCGCCAGGGCCAGGCGCTGGCGAATCCATTGCGGTAGCTGGGGAGCATCCACCGGCCAGATCTGCACGAACTGGGTCTGCGCGCCGTCGATCAGCGCCTTGCCCCACTTGGTTTTCTGCGCGCTGCCATCGAGCTTGGGCAGGCTGATCAGCAGCACGGTGTCTTCGGCGGGGCGTGCCAGGTATTCGAGCAGGGCGCTCGCGCCCTTGTCGCCGGGCTTGCCATTGGGCAGGCGCAACTCCAGCAGGCGTTTGTCGGCGAACAGCGACAGGCTGGCCCCGGCTTGCAGCAGGTTACCCCAGTCGAAGTTGTTGTCGGCGTTGAATACCTGGCGCTCGCTGAAACCCTGCTGGCGGGTTGCGGCACGGATCGCATCGCAGGCTTCCTGGCAGAGCAGCGGTTCATCGCCACTGACCACATACACCGGGCTCAGGTTGCCCTGCAGGTGTTTGCCGAGTTGTGCAGAGTTAAGCTTCATGGGGGCGCAGAGCTGGGCCGCTTGCGCGGCCCGGCGGGCTTACTGCACGGGAATCGGCAGTTGGATGGGCGACTGCTGGGGCTGCGCCGCCTGCTGCTGGCGTGCGGCCTCCAGGGCTTCAGCCTCAGCCTGGGCCTTGGCTTCGGCGGCTTGTTGCAGCTGGTCGAGCTGCGCCGGGGTCACCTGCTGCAGACGCTGCAGCAGCTGTTGCAGCAGCTCGCGGCGCATTTCGCCACGCACCTGGGCGGCTTCCTGATCGCCGCCGATCAGGTTGTTGCCATCCTGGCTGTAATAGCTCTGGGCTTCCAGGCGATTGCTGAGCAGCAGCAGGTTCTTGCTGCCGCGGATCTCATAGTCCAGCTGAGTGGTCAGCTCGTATTCGGCGGTGCGGGCCGCACTGGTGAAGCTGGCGGTGCGACGGCTTTCCAGCTCGTTGCTCAGCACCAGGCGGTAGGGCGCGCCGGGGTAGATGCGTACGCCGCTGTCCTGCAGCACTTCGCGCAGATCCTCGACCGTATCGCCATGGGCGTTGCGTGCGCTCAGCGCCAGCTCGGTGAGGGCGAAGTCGGCTGCCGAGCTGCCGGTGCCGCGCAGCTGAAAGCCACAAGCGCTAAGCAGGGTAGCCAGGCCAATTACCAGCAGGTTCCGTTTGATCATCGTTGTTATCCCCTTGGCGAATCTTGCGGCGCGCCGCTGGGCGAGCGCGCCGCGCTTAATCAGTTGGCGACTATATTGACCAGCTTGCCCGGCACCACAATGACCTTGCGGATGCTCAGGCCTTCGGTAAAGCGCAGGACGTTCTCGTTGTTGCGGGCGCTGGCTTCGACTTCCTCGCGGCTGGCGCTGGCCGGCACTTCGATCTGTCCGCGCAGCTTGCCGTTGACCTGGATCACCAGGGTCAGGCTGTCCTGCACCAGGGCCGACTCGTCCACCTGCGGCCAGGGCGCATCGATAATCGCGCCGTCGTGGCCCAGCTCCTGCCACAGTTGGTGGCTGATATGCGGAGTGATAGGTGCCAGCAGCAGGGCTACCGCTTCCAGGCCTTCCTGCAGCAGGGCGCGGTCCTGGGTGGTAGCTTGCGGAGCTTTTTCCAGCACGTTCATCAGCGTCATCACCTGGGCGATGGCGGTGTTGAACTTGTGGTGCTGGCCGATATCGACGCTGGCCTGTTTGATGGCCAGGTGGATGGCGCGGCGCACGGCCTTCTGCTCATCGTTCAGGCTCTGGGTGTCGAGTACCGCCGGCAGGCCCTGGCTGACGTGGCCCTGGGTCAGGCGCCAGACGCGGCGCAGGAAGCGGCTGCCACCCTCGACGCCGGAGTCCGACCATTCCAGGCTCATGTCGGGCGGCGAGGCGAACATCATAAACAGGCGGCAGGTGTCGGCGCCGTAGGCGTCGATCATGGCTTGCGGGTCGACGCCGTTGTTCTTCGACTTGGACATCTTCTCGGTGCCGCCGATCTCCACCGGCAGGCCGTCGGACTTGAGGCGGGCGCCTATGACCTTGGCCTTGGCGTCACGCTCGATTTCCACGTCGGCCGGGTTGAACCAGTCCTTGCCGCCGTTTTCCAGGGTGCGGTAGTAGGTGTCTGCCACCACCATGCCCTGGGTCAGCAGGTTCTTGAACGGCTCATTCGAGCTGACCAGGCCTTCGTCGCGCATCAGCTTGTGGAAGAAACGCGCGTACAGCAGGTGCAGGATCGCGTGTTCGATACCGCCGATGTACTGATCCACCGGCAGCCAGTGGTTGGCGGCGGCGGGGTCGACCATGCCTTGGGTGTAGCTCGGCGAGGCGTAGCGGGCGTAATACCAGGACGACTCGACGAAGGTGTCCATGGTGTCGGTTTCGCGCTTGGCTGCGCCGCCGCATTTCGGGCAGGTGCAGCTGTAGAACTCCGGCATGCGCGCCAGCGGGCTGCCGGCGCCATCCGGCACCACGTCTTCCGGCAGCACCACCGGCAGCTGGTCGTCCGGCACCGGTACGTCGCCACAGGCATCGCAGTGGATGATCGGGATCGGGCAGCCCCAGTAGCGCTGACGGCTGATGCCCCAGTCGCGCAGGCGGAACTGGGTCTTGCGTGCGCCGTGGGCGCAGGCTTCGAGGTCGGCGACTATGGCGTCGAAGGCTGCGGTGAAGTCTTTGCCGTCGTACTTGCCAGAGTCGATGGTGCTCAGGCCGGCTTTGTCGCCGTACCAGTCCTGCCACTGAGCAGTGTCGTAGTCCTTGCCTTCGCCGGCGTAGACCTGCTTGATCGGCAGGCTGTACTTGCTGGCGAATTCGAAGTCGCGCTCATCGTGCGCCGGTACGGCCATCACTGCGCCTTCGCCGTAGCCCCACAGCACATAGTTGGCGACGAATACCGGCAGCTTGGCGCCGGAGAGCGGATGAATAACGAATTGCCCGGTGGCAACGCCCTTCTTCTCCATGGTGGCCATATCGGCCTCGGCCACGGAGCCGGCCTTGCATTCGGCGATAAAGGCGGCGATGGCCGGATTGCTCGCGGCAGCGCGCTGGGCCAGCGGATGCTCGGCGGCGACGGCGACGTAGGTCGCGCCCATCAGGGTGTCGGGGCGGGTGGTGTAAACCTTGAGCTGGCCGTCGATGCCGACGCTGGCTTGGTCATAGTCGAACACCACGTCGGCGCCGAAGCTCTTGCCGATCCAGTTGCGTTGCATGGTCTTGACCTGTTCCGGCCAGCCATCCAGTTCGTCCAGGCTACTCAGCAGCTCTTCCGCGTAAGCGGTGATCTTGAAGTAGTACATGGGGATTTCGCGCTTTTCGATCAGCGCGCCGGAACGCCAGCCGCGGCCGTCGATGACCTGCTCGTTGGCCAGTACGGTCTGGTCGACCGGGTCCCAGTTGACGCTGCCGTTCTTGCGGTAGATCACGCCTTTTTCGAACAGCTTGGTGAACAGCCACTGTTCCCAACGGTAGTAATCCGGTTTGCAGGTGGTGACTTCGCGGGTCCAGTCCACTGCCAGGCCCAGGGATTTCAGCTGGGTCTTCATGTACTCGATGTTTTCGTAGGTCCACTTCGCGGGCGCGACCTTGTTCTTCATCGCGGCGTTTTCCGCCGGCATGCCGAAGGCGTCCCAGCCCATGGGCTGCAGCACGTTCTTGCCCTGCATGCGCTGGTAGCGGGCGATCACGTCACCGATGGTGTAGTTGCGCACGTGGCCCATGTGCAGCTTGCCGCTCGGGTAGGGGAACATTGACAGGCAATAGAAGGTCTCCTTGCCAGGCTGTTCGCTCACTACAAAGGATTTTTGCGAGTCCCAGTGGGACTGCGCGGCGGCTTCGATTTCGCGTGGCTGATACTGTTCGTGCATGGCTACCGGCGCTAAAAATAGGGGCTTGCGGAAAACGTCGTAGCATACATGAGCCCCGCTTATTCAGGGAAACCCTGATTGCGGCGCCAGGCTGGCAAAAGGCCGCTAAACCGCCGTTTGTCGCGGCGCGGCGCTGCCCGGAGGGCTGCCGCTAAGCTTGCTATATGGGCTGCGCTAAAGGGCCCGTCGTGAGGTGGGAAGGATGGGCGAGTTAAGGCGGGCAGGAACTGGCGGCGGGCTCTATGAGCGGCTGTTGCAGCGCCTTGCTCTGGCACTGGATGAGGCCGATAGCCTGAGTGCACTGTCGGCCGAGCCGCCGCTTGAGCTGGAATTGCATGACCTGACGGTGGCCGAAATGGAGCTGATTCGTGCCTACCTCAACCGTGATCTGAACTGGCTGCGTGGCTGGCATGCGGCGGCCCAGGAAATGGCGCAGATCGAGCAAATGCCGGTTGCGCGCAAAGTCGGGCGGGGCGGGCACAAGTTCGCCGGGCAACTCCCGGGTAAGGTCAAACCCCTGCTGCGCCGGCAGATGCAGCTGTGCTGCGCGCTCTGCGGGGCGCAGGCCGGCGGGCAGGCTGGGCATGGCGTACAGGCCTGCAAGATGTGCGGCTCGCAGCTGTTTCGGGCGAGCAATCCCCGCTAGGCTTCCGGCACCTATGGAGGTGCTCGATGCCGATTCGCTACATCCTTAAACAACTTCTGCTGCCGCCAGGCGTGTTGCTGCTGTTGCTGCTGCTCGGCTGGTGGCTGCGGCGGCGCTTCCCGCGCCTGGCGGCAAGCTGTTTTGCCCTGGGCTTGGCTGGCCTGTGGCTGTGCAGCCTGCCTGCCGTGGTGGAGTGGTCGGCGCGATTGCTGGAAAAAGAGCCTGTGCTTAGCGAGCAGCAATGGGCTGGGTTGGCCCGGCAGGCCGATGTCATCATCGTGCTGGGCGGTGGCCGCGAGCAGGGCGATCCGGGTTGGGGCGGCGATCAACCTGGGCTTATGGCGCTGGAGCGGCTGCGCTATGCCGCGCGCCTCGCCAGGGCTTCCGGCTTGCCGCTGCTGACCAGTGGTGGCCTGCACTATGGCGCGCCACCCAGCGAGGCGGCGTTGATGGCCGAGGTGCTGGCGCGCGATTACCAGCTTGAGGTGCGCTGGCAGGAAGGGCAGAGCCGCACCACCTGGGAAAACGCTACCTATAGCGCCGAATTGCTCAAGGGCAGTGGTGTCAGGCGTGTGCTGCTGGTGACCCAGGCCTGGCATATGCCCAGGGCGCGCTGGAGTTATGAGCAGGCCGGCTTTCAGGTGTTGAGTGCGCCCATGGGCTTTCTCGGTGTGCCCAACGGTCGGCCGTTGGGCGGTTGGCTGCCGGAAAGCAAGTCGCTCTGGCAGAGCGGCCTGTTGATCAATGAAGCCATTGGCCTGCTCGGCTATCGGCTGTTCTATGGGGCGGCTCCTGGATAGGGCCGGCCCAGGCCGGTCTACAGGGTTTTGGCCATGCGGCTGGCCAGCAGCGCCCAGGCAAACAGCAGGCAGCAGAGAATCAGCAGCGGCCAGCCGCGCCAGTACAGATAGGGCGTCAACTGCTGCATGGGCACCACCTGACCATAGAGCACGCCCTGTTCGAACTGCGGCAGCTGCTCGGTGATCTTGCCTTGCGGGTCGATCAGCGCGGTGACGCCGTTGTTGGTGGCGCGGATCATCCAGCGCCCGGCTTCCAGGGCGCGCATCTGCGCCATCTGCAGGTGCTGCAGGGGGCCGATGGAGCGGCCGAACCAGGTGTCGTTGCTGATGGTCAGCAGCAGCTCGCTCTGCGCGGCCAGGCCGGCGGCAAACTCCGGATAGACCACTTCGTAGCAGATAAACGCGGCAACCCGATAGCCCTTGGCTTGCAGCAGGGGTTGGGCGCTTGAGCCGCGGGCGAAGTCGGACATCGGCAGGTCGAAGAAGGCGATCAGGCCGCGCAAGACCTCCTGCAGGGGGACGTATTCGCCGAAGGGCACCAGTTTCTGCTTGAGGTAGTCGCCGCTGCCGTCGCCCAGCACGCTGATGCCGTTGTAGTAGCGCTGTTCACCGCGTTCATTGCTCTGGCGAATCGGCACGCCGGTAATCAGCGCGGCATTGCGCTCGTTGGCAAAGCGATTGATCACCCCCAGATAGCCCTGGGCGCGGTCCTTGAGTACCGGGATGGCGGTTTCCGGCCAGATGATCAGGTCGGTCGGTTTGGCGCTGAAGGTCATGTCGCGGTACAGCGCCAGCTGCGCATTGAGCTGTTCGGGATCCCACTTCAGGTTCTGCTCGATATTGCCCTGCATGGCCGCCACCGTCAGCGGTGCGCCGGCGGGCTGGGTCCAGGCGTAATTCTTGAGGGCCAGGCCGGCGATCCAGGGGGCGATCAGCAAGGCGATGCCGATGGCGAGAAACGCCTTGCGCGTGCGCAGTTGCGCCAGGTTCACCAGCAGCGCCGCGCTCAAGGCCAGGGCAAAGGAGATCAGCCACATGCCGCCGACCGGGGCCAGGCCGGCCAGCGGGCCGTCGAGCTGGCTGTAGCCGGCGTAGAGCCAGGGGAACCCGGTAAGAAACCAGCTGCGAAAGGCCTCCTGGGCCAGCCATAGGGCGGCGAAGGCCTGGGCGTCGGCCAGCGGCGCTTCGGTTCGGCGCAGCCAGCGTGCCCAGACCCAGGCGGCGAGGGCGAACAGCAGGCCGAGGCCGGCGACAAAGGCCAGGGTCAGGAATGCCGCCAGGGGTGGCGAGGCCGCGCCGTAGTCGTGGATGCTCACATACACCCAGCTGGTGCCGGCGGCGAACAGGCCAAAGCCGTAGCACCAGCCACGCAGCGTCGCCTGACGCGGCGCGAGGTCGCGCAGGCCGAGATAGAACAGGGCAATGGACAGCAGCGCCAATGGCCATAGATCGAAGGGGGCCAGGGCCAGTGGGGTAATGGCGCCCGCGAACAGGGCGATCAGGTTGCCGGGCCAGCCAGCTCGGGTTATCCAGTGCATTGCATGCAGGTCCTTGGATTGCGGTGGCGCAAGGGTAAAGCGCGAGAGCGGGCGGGGGAAGCGCGGCGAACCGGCCACCCTTGAGGGTGGCCGGCTGCTGATCAGCTATTGATCGGGGTCAGACGCAGCAGATGGATGCGGCGGCTGTCGGCGTTGAGCACGCGGAAGCGGAATTCGCCGATCTGGGTGATTTCGTTGCGCTTGGGCAGGTGGCCGAAGGCGCTCATCACCAGGCCGCCGACGGTGTCGAACTCGTCATCGGAGAATTCGGTATCGAAGGCTTCGTTGAAACTGTCGATCGGCGTCAGTGCCTTGACCAGGAAGTCGCCGGAGGGCAGTGGTTTGACGTAGCTGTCTTCCTCGACGTCGTGCTCGTCCTCGATGTCGCCGACTATCTGCTCGAGCACGTCCTCGATGGTCACCAGGCCCGCGACGCCGCCGTACTCATCGATCACCACGGCCATGTGGTTATGGTTGGCGCGGAACTCGCGCAGCAGCACGTTGAGGCGCTTGGACTCCGGCACGAAGGTGGCCGGGCGCAGCAGGTCCTTGATATTGAAGTTGGGCTGCTCGCCCGAGAGGATCAGCGGCAGCAGGTCCTTGGCCAGGAGGATGCCGACCACATCGTCGAGGCTCTCACCAACCACGGGATAGCGCGAGTGCGCGGCTTCGATGATCGAGGGCAGAAATTCCTTGGGCGTCTGGTTGGCCTTGATGCTCATCATCTGCGAGCGCGGCACCATAATGTCGCGAACCTGCAGGTCGGCGACCTGAATTGCGCCTTCGACAATGGCCAGTGCTTCGCTGTCGAGCAGCTTGTTCTGATGCGCTTCGCGCAGCACCTCCAGCAGTTCCTTGCGGTTTTTCGGCTCATGAGCAAAAGCCTGGGTCAGTCGGTTAAACCAGGACTTCTGCTCGTTGCTCGATCGGTCTTCGCTCATGGTGGTTACTCAGGAACCTTTTGTATTGTCTTGGGGGATTATTCGTGGTCGGTGTAAGGGTCGGCATGACCCAATTCGGCGAGCAATTCTCGTTCCAGCGCTTCCATTTCCTCGGCCTCCTCATCCTCGATGTGGTCGTAGCCGAGCAGATGCAGGCAGCCGTGGATCACCAGGTGCGCCCAATGTGCCTCAAGGGTTTTAGCCTGTTCGGCGGCTTCGCGTTCGACCACCGGCACGCAGATCACCAGGTCGCCCAGCAACGGGATATCCAGCAGTTCATCCGGTACGTCGGCGGGAAAGGATAGTACGTTGGTGGCGTAGTCTTTATGACGGAAGCTGTGGTTGAGCTCGCGGCCTTCGGCCTCATCCACCAGGCGGATGGTCAGCTCGGAATCCGCCGTGCGCTGGCGCAGGGCGATCGTGCACCAGGCACGGAACTGCGCCTCACTCGGCAGGGCTGCGGCGGTGCTGGCGATTTGCAGATCAAGCTCAAGCATTGCCGTTGTCCTGTTCGTCATCCAGTTTGCCGTGCATGCGGTTGTCGTAGCGCTCGTAGGCCTCGACGATGCGCTGCACCAGGGGGTGGCGTACCACGTCCTTGGGTTTGAAGTGGGTGAAGCTGATGCCCGGCACGTCACGCAGTACGTCGATCACGTGGGTCAGGCCGCTTTTGGTGCCGCGCGGCAGGTCGACCTGGGTAATGTCGCCGGTAATCACCGCCGTGGAACCGAAGCCGATGCGGGTGAGGAACATCTTCATCTGTTCCAGGGTGGTGTTCTGGCTTTCGTCGAGGATGATAAAGCTGTTGTTCAGGGTGCGGCCGCGCATATAGGCCAGTGGCGCGACTTCAATCACCTGTTTCTCGATCAGCTTGGCCACCTGCTCGAAGCCGAGCATCTCGTAGAGAGCGTCGTACAGCGGGCGCAGGTAGGGGTCGATCTTCTGCGACAGGTCGCCGGGCAGAAAGCCCAGCTTCTCGCCGGCCTCCACCGCTGGACGTACCAGCAGGATGCGGCGAATCTGCTCGCGCTCCAGGGCGTCCACCGCGCAGGCAACCGCCAGGTAGGTCTTGCCGGTACCGGCCGGGCCGACACCGAAGTTGATGTCGTGGTCGAGAATGGCTTTGACGTAGCGCTGCTGATTGGCCCCGCGCGGGCGAATCATGCCCTTGCGGGTGCGCAGGGCGACGCTGGGAGCTGCCGAAGGGTTGACCAGTTCTTCGATGCCGGATTCCTGCAGAAACAGATGCACTAGGTCGGGCGACAGTTCGGTGCTCTGGGTTTCGCGGTACAGGCGTTGCAGCAATTGCTCGGCGGCGTTGGTTTGGCCGGCGGTGCCGACCAGCTCGAACTGGTTGCCGCGGTTGCGGATCTCGATGCCCAGGCGCTGTTCGATCAGGCGCAGGTGCTCGTCGAATTGGCCGCACAGGTTGGCGAAGCGGCGGGCCTCAAAGGGTTCGAGGATAAAACGATGGGGTTCTATGGGTGCGTTCAAGGTCGTGTGATGGCCGCCAGTCGGCTGGGGTAGTGAAACGAAGAATAACGCTAGCGGCCGCAAGGGGAAAGCTTGGGCTGCTAGGTGCCTGTCGGGCTTGCCGTCTTTGGCGGCCAAGCCCGACAGGCTGCTGCTTTAGTGGGGGATGGTTTCGCTAAGCAGGGTGCCGCGCAGCGAGTTGGGCATGGCTTCGTCGATATGCACATCGACAAACTGGCCGATCAGGCGCGGGTTGTCGGAGCGGAAGTTGACCACCCGATTGCTCTCGGTGCGGCCCTGGAGCATGCCGGGGTCCTTCTTCGAGTAATCGTTGACCAGGATGCGCTGCACGGTGCCCGCCATGCGCCGGCTGTTTTCGAAACCCTGCTGGGTGATGCGGTGTTGCAGCAGTGCCAGGCGCTGTTTTTTCAGCTCCAGCGGTGTGTCGTCGGGCAGGTCGGCCGCCGGGGTGCCGGGGCGCGCGCTGTAGACGAAGGAGTAGCAGAAGTCGAAACCGACATCCTCGACCAGCTTCATGGTCTGCTCGAAGTCCTTCTCGGTTTCACCGGGGAAGCCGACGATAAAGTCCGAGCTGATCAGGATGTCCGGCACTGCGGCGCGCAGCTTGCGGATGCGCGATTTGTATTCGAGGGCGGTGTGGTTGCGCTTCATCGCCGCGAGAATGCGGTCGGAGCCCGATTGCACCGGCAGGTGCAGGTATTTCACCAGCTCGGGGATCTCGGCGTGGGCCTGGATCAGTGCGTCGGAGAATTCCAGTGGGTGGCTGGTGGTGTAGCGAATGCGGTCGATGCCGTCGATCGCCGCCACCGCATAGAGCAGTTCGGCGAAGTCGGCGATTTGCCCGCTCTGGGTCGCGCCGCGGTAGCCGTTGACGTTCTGTCCGAGCAGGGTGACTTCGCGCACGCCGTGTTCGGCCAGGTGGATGATCTCGCCGAGCACATCGGCCATGGGTCTGCTGACTTCTTCGCCACGGGTGTAGGGTACCACGCAGAAGGTGCAGTACTTGCTGCAGCCTTCCATCACCGACACATAGGCGCTGGGGCCGTCGACGCGGGGTTCGGGCAGGCGGTCGAATTTCTCGATCTCGGGGAAGCTGATGTCGACCTGGGCGACCTTGGTGGTGCGCGCCGCGTCGATCATTTCCGGCAGGCGGTGCAGGGTCTGCGGGCCGAATACTACATCCACGTACGGA
Source organism: Pseudomonas sp. (assembly GCA_036276395.1). Taxonomy (GTDB): domain Bacteria; phylum Pseudomonadota; class Gammaproteobacteria; order Pseudomonadales; family Pseudomonadaceae; genus Aquipseudomonas. Next base: position 29 of record DASUOY010000420.1, on the reverse strand, counting down.
GCGCGGTCACGGATGGCCGCGCCTTCCTG
>DASUOY010000419.1:0-8119 GCA_036276395.1 Pseudomonas sp. | reverse complement strand
GTCCAGCGCAAAGGATTCGCTGTGCACGCTGACGATCTCGCCGGCGAACACGCCCTCACCCTGGGCCGCCAGGGCCAACTCGAAACTGCGCAAGGCGTAGGCATCGGCCTCCTCGCGGGCGATGCCATAGCGCCGCGCCAGATTTTCCGCGGTGCCGATCATATCGATATCGGCGGCCGGATCGAACAGCGCCTCCCAGAGGAAATCCTTGAACTCCACCCCGGCGCCGAGGCGGAAACCGCCGCGGTGGGTATAGGCGGCAATCGGGTTGCGCGACATCGACTCGGCCGCGACGCACAGGGCCAGCTCGGCTCCCCCGGCGGTGATCTGCTCGCTGGCCTGGCGCAGCAGCTCGAAACCTGTGCCGCAGATACGCTGCACGCCCAAGGCTGGCACCGCCTGCGGCACGCCGCTATACAGGCCGATATGGCGCGGCAGCATATAGGCATCGAAACTCGCCTGGGCCACGCAACCGGCCAGCACCGAATCCACCGCAACCGGATCAATCTCGGCGCGGCGCAGCACTTCGCGGCCGACCTTGATGCCCAGATCGGTCGGTGAGACCAGGCCCAGGGCACCACCGTAATCGCACCAAGGCGTGCGCACGGCCTCGAGCATCAGCACATCGTCGAACGCCGAGTAGAGACCATCGGCCATGATCAGCGCTCCGCCGTTACACGCTGCGGGTCTGCACCCTGATAGAGGGCATCGATTCGCTCGGCGCGGCAGCTAAGAATCACCCGCTGGTTAAGCGAACCCTTGTCGGTGACCTCGCCCTTGTCCAGCGACGGCGGCTCGCTCATCAGGCAGGCCCAGGCCATGCGCGAGGCGCTGCCGGTGGCCTGCTGGTTGAGCTGTTCGAGCAGCGCGCCCAGCCAGGCGCGCACCCGCGGCGCGGCCAATACCTGCTCGGCCGTGGCCTTGGGCGACAATCCGGCCAGCTCGCGACAGGCCGCCAGCTGCGGGAACACCAGCAGGCCGATGCATTCGCGGTTCGGCGCGGTCACCACCACATCCTGGATATAGGGCGCGCCGGCCATGATCACCCGGGTGCGCAGCGGGCCGACGCTGACAAACACCCCGGTGTTGAGCTTGAAGTCCTCGGCGATGCGGCCATCGAACATCAGGCCCCATTCCGGGTGCTCGGGGTCGGCCAGTTTCAGCGCATCGCCGGAGCAGTAGAAGCCCTCCTCATCGAAGGCCGCGGCGCTCTGCTCGGGCGAACGCCAGTAGCCCGGCATCACATGGGGGCCGCTAAAGCGCCCTTCCAGTTTGCCGTCCACCGGCACCAGCTTGACCTTGCAACCCGGAGCCGGCAGGCCGACATAACCGGCCATGGACAAGGGGCCGGTGGTAAAGGTGCAGGACGGCGCGGTCTCGGTCATGCCGATGCCCGCCATCATGCGGATGCGCTCGCCGCAGTGCGCCTCGGCCACCGCATCGAGGCGATCCCAGACCGCCTGGGACAGCCCGGCACCGGCGAAGAAGAACAGCTTGATCTGGGCGAAGAAGCGCTCGCGCAGCTCGGCATCCACCTCCAGGGCGGCGACCAGCTCTTCCCAGCCCTTGGGCACGGTGAGGTAGGCGGTCGGCGAAATTTCGCGCAGGTTGCCCAGAGTTTCGGCGAAATGCTGCGGAGTCGGCTTGCCGTCGTCGATATACAGGGTGCCGCCGTTGTACAGCACTATGCCGACGTTATGGCTGCCGCCGAAGGTGTGGTTCCACGGCAGCCAGTCGACCAGCACCGGCGGCGCCTCGCCGAACACCGGGAAAGTCTGCAACAGCATCTGCTGGTTGGCGCAGAGCATGCGCTGGGTAGTGATCACCGCCTTCGGTAGCTTGGTCGAACCGCTGGTGAAGAGGAACTTGGCGATGCTGTCGGGGCCGGTGGCAGCAAAAGCCGCATCCGCCTTGTCGCAAGCTGCGTTGCCGAGCAGGCTGGCGAACGAGTGGCACTCGCGCCCTGCCACCTCGCCCGCGGTCAGCAGCAAGGGTATGGCGGCCGGCACCACCGCCTCGATGGCGCGGGCGAACGCCTGGCCATCGGCGGCGAACACCAGCCCAGGCTGCAACAGACTGCAGATGTGCTGCAGCTTGGTGTAGTCCTGGGCCACCAGCGAATAGGCCGGCGAGACCGGGCAATAGGGCACGCCGAGATACAGGGCGGCGCAGGCCAGTTGCAGGTGTTCCAGATCGTTGCCGGAGAGAATCAGCAGCGGCCGCTCGACCGACAGATCAAACCCCAGCAGGCCCTGGGCGATACTGCGCACCCGCCCCAGCATCTCGGCATAGCTGATGCGCTGCCACTGGCCATCGGCACCGCGGCGCGCAATAAAGGTCTGCTCGGGACGCTCCTCGGCCCAGCGCAGCAGGCGCTCGAGCAGGCGCTGCGGATACGCCTGCAGCGGCTCCAGCGCCTCCATATACAGCGCCTGCCCGGCCTCGTGCAGTTGCACCGCCGGCATGCCGATCGATACCGGCCGGTAGATCGGCTCGACGCGACCGCTAGATGGGTTGTTCACCTGTGAAACTCCTCCGCAAAGCGCGCCCTGGGTGTCTGGCCGCACCACCCCTGGGGTGCGCGGCCGAGCCTGGGCCGGTTGTTCTTATAGTGCTGCTTGCCAGCCCAGAATCTGCGCAGCAGATCCTGGGCTGGTTTTCAGATCGGGTAGTGGCGCGGTCCGTTCTGAATGGTCACCCAGCGCAACTGGGTGAAGAAATCGATCGACGCCTTGCTGCCAAAGCTGCCGTAACCGCTGGCCTTGACCCCGCCGAAGGGCATCTGCGCCTCGTCGTGTACGGTCGGGCCGTTGATATGGCAGATGCCCGACTCGACCCGCTGTGCCAGCAACAAGGCGCGCGACACATCGCGACTGAAGATCGCCGCCGACAGACCGAACTCGGAGTCGTTGGCCAGGCGCAGCAACTCTTCGTCGCCCGCCCCGCGCAGCACCACCGCCACCGGGCCGAAGGATTCCTCATGGTACAGGCGCATATCCCGGGTGACGCCATCGAGCAGGGTCGCCTGCATAATGCTGCCGTCCAACTGGCCACCGGTGACCAGGCGAGCGCCCTTGGCCAGGGCATCGTCGATCAGCGCCTTGATCCGCTGCCCGGCCGAGGCGTCGATCAGCGAACCGAGCACCGAGGCGCCATCCTGCGGATCGCCGGCACGCAGGCTGGCGACCTTGCTCGCCAGCTTGTCGACAAAGGCATCGGCCACCTTGGCATCCACCACCAGCCGCTCGGTGGACATGCAGATCTGCCCCTGGTTGAAATAGGCGCCGAAGGCCGCAGCCTCTACTGCCGCGTCCAGGTCGGCATCGTCCAGCACCAGCAAGGGTGCCTTGCCGCCCAGCTCCAGCAATGCCGGCTTCAGGTGCCGCGCGGACAGCTCGCCGATAATTCGCCCGACATGGGTGGAGCCGGTGAAATTGACCCGACGCACAGCCGGGTTGGCGATCAACCGGGCGACTATCGCCGGCGCGTCTTCCGGCGCGTTAGTGATCACGTTGACCACGCCATCGCCGAGGCCGGCATCCTGCAGCACTTGGCCGATCAGGCGGTGCACCGCCGGGCTCAGTTCGGACGCCTTGAGCACCAGGGTATTGCCGCAAGCCAGCGGCATGGCAACCGCGCGGGTGCCGAGGATTACCGGCGCATTCCAGGGCGCGATACCCAGCACCACGCCGCAGGGCTGACGCAGGGCCATGGCAAAGCTGCCGGACATATCGGAGGGGATCACCTCGCCATAAATCTGCGTGGTCATTGCCGCCGCTTCGCGCAGCATATTGGCGGCCAGGTGCACGTTAAAGCCGTACCAGTTGGCCATCGCCCCGGTCTCGCCGGCCACCGCGAGGAATTCCGGCGCTCGGTCTTCGAGCATCTCGGCGGCTTTGAGCAGGCGCGCGCGGCGCTCGTTGGGCGCCAATGCGGCCCAGGCCGGAAACGCCGCCTGCGCCGCGGCCACGGCGGCATCGGCATCTTCCAGGGTGGCGGCGGCAACCCGCGACACGACTTCTCCGCTCACCGGATTGCGACGCTCGAACACGCGGCCATCGGCAGCCGCGCGCGACTGACCGCCAATCAGCAAAGGCACCTCGAACATGGGGAACTCCTCTTATTGTGCTTGTTCTGGAAACACGCTCGACGCTTGGGCAACCCTCAAGCGCCGTAGCGAAACCTAGCGCTTATAGGCTTGCAGGCCGGGCTTGATGCTCTTCTCGTCGAGGAACTGCTTCATGCCCTGTTCGCGACCGCCTTCTTTGTCGAGCAGGCGCGACTGATCGAGCTTGGCGTACAGGTAATCCTCGTTCTGCTCCCAGGTCAGCTCGCGGCAGCGCTTGAAGCCGATCTTCGCCGCACGCATCACCACCGGGTTTTTCTCCAACAAGTTGCGCGCCAGCTCGATGGTGGTTTCACGCAGCTGCGCCAACGGCACGCTCTCGTTGACCAGGCCCATCTGCGCGGCTTTCTGCCCGTCAAAGGTCTTGCCGGTCATGATGTAGTAGAGCGACTGACGGTGACCTACGGTATCGGCCATGGCCTTGCTCACCAGGTTGCCCGGTGGGATGCCCCAGTTGATTTCCGATAGACCGAAGGTCGCCTCGTCGGCGCAAATCGCCAGATCGCAGGCCACCAGCGGGCTAAAGCCACCACCGAAGCACCAGCCGTTGACCATGGCGATGGTCGGTTTGGTGTACATGCGCAGCAGCTTCCACTGCCATTGCGAGGCCTCGCGACGGATCTTCTCCTGAAGAATTTCCGGGCCGGCGTCGATTTCGCGGAAGTACTCCTTCAAATCCATGCCCGCGGTCCAGGCCTCGCCGGCACCGGTCAGCACCAGCACGCCGACGTCGGCATCCTGCTCCAGAGTCTCCAGCACCTCGACCATTTCGCGGTTCAGTGTAGGGCTCATGGCATTGCGTTTTTCCGGGCGATTGAGGATGACCCAACCGATACCCTCTTCGATCTCGACCTTGACGGTTTTCCAGCGGTTTTCGTAGCTGCTCATCTCTCACCTCTTGTCTTGGCTGTTAGCACCTGGAGACAAAACTACCCCGCAAATATAGTTATGTCAATTAACTATATTTTCAGCCTTTACCACATCAAGATGGAAAGAAGACAAGAGAAACCTGCCTTGCAGCGGTTATGAAGGTGACTACTTAGAGATATGCGCATAAGCATATTTAATAACGTTAACAGCCATAACCTTACCCCGGCAAACTGCTCGCCAGCCAGGAGCGAAGGTGAACCTGCCCAAGCAGGTAGAAGCCGGAATATGTGCACGCGGAAGGGAAACGGTCGAAGACTGGACGCCTTGCGCTCTACTCAACGGGCGCAAGGGGTCAGCATCACCACGCCGGGGAATGACGTGGCGAACCGCAAGATTTACGGAGGGACTCCCAGCAACAGGCACAGGCCAACTGACCAAGCGCCTGAAACAGGATCTGTGCTTTAGCCGCAATGCGCGGCACTGCTTAGGGGGATACGCGTCAAGATTGGCAGCAGCTTTCAGATAGCTGCACGGTCGTAAATCATCATGCCCGCTGAACCTAACGCGGTACTGAGGGGTCCAGCTATTGGGGTTGGATCGCTGATGAAAACCCCATCCCCCAGCACTGCAATCACGCTACGCGCATTGGCCCTGGGTAAGCCTGAGCCGAGCTTTACGCTCGGCAGTTAGATGCCACTCAACGCCCAGCCAGCTCATTCTCCCGGATCAGCTTCTTGTTGATCTTGCCGACGCTGGTCTTGGGGATGTCGGTGACGAACTTGATCTGCTTGGGGATCGCCCACTTGTTGATCTGCCCGCTGCTGACGAACTGCTGCAGGTGGCGCTCCAGCTCGGACTGGTCGATCGCCATGGCAGGCGCGCAGACCACCATGGCCATGGGCCGCTCGCCCCATTGGTCATCGGGAATTCCGACCACGGCAACGGAGGTGACGGCCGGATGCTCGCTGATCATGCTCTCCAGTTCCAGGGAGCTGATCCACTCGCCGCCGGTCTTAATCACGTCCTTGATCCGGTCCTTGATCTCCAGGCCGCCGCGGGCATCGATGGAGCCGATGTCGCCGGTGTGCAGCCAACCGCCCTGCCACAGCTCGGCGCCCTTTTCCGGCTCGTGCAGGTAGCCCTGGGTCAGCCACGGCGCGCGCACCACGATCTCGCCCACCGACTCGCCGTCGTGCGGCACGTCCTGGCCATTGGCATCGATGATGCGCATGTCGACCATCGGCACCGGCACCCCGGCCTTGATCCGCAGGGGCAGCTGCGCGTCCATCGGCAGTTCGAGTTCGGCGGCACGCAGGTAAGTGGTGCACAGCAGCGGGCAGGTTTCCGACATGCCGTAGCCGGCGTGCACCAGCATGCCGCGACTGGCGGCCTGGCTGGCGATGCCAAGGGCCAGGGCGCTGCCGCCGAGGAGCAGCTTCCAGCCGCTGAAATCGGTCTGCTCCGCTTCCGGGCAACCCAGAATCATCTGCAGGATGGTCGGCACGCAGTGGGAGAAGCTGACCTTTTCCTCGCGGTACAGGCGGACCAGTGCGTTGGGCTCGTAGCGGCCGGGATAGACCTGTTTGATCCCCATCAGGGTGGCCACATAGGGCACGCCCCAGGCATGCACGTGAAACATCGGCGTGATGGGCATATACACATCATCGGAGCGCAGCAGCGGCAGGCCGCGATAGGCGCCCAGGGTGCCGACCGTATTGAGGGTATGCAGCACCAGCTGGCGGTGGCTGAAGTACACCCCTTTCGGGTTGCCGGTAGTGCCGGTGGTGTAGAAGGTGGTGGCCACCGAGTTCTCGTCGAAATCGGGAAAGTCGTAGTGCGTCGGGGCGTCGGCCAGCAGCGCCTCGTACTCGCCACACACCGGCAGACTGGTGGCCTTGGCGCCGTCGTCGCTGAGCTGGATGTAGCCCTTGACGCTGGTCAGCTCGCCCTGGAGCGGCTCCAGCAGCGACAGGAAGTCGTCATGCACCAGGACCAGGTCGTCCTCGGCATGGTTCATGGTGTAGAGCACCTGCTCCGGCGACATGCGGATATTCACCGTGTGCAGCACGGCGCCGATCATCGGCACGGCGAAGAAGCATTCCAGGTAGCGATGGCTATCCCAGTCCAGCAGCGCCACCGTGTCGCCGGCCTTGACCCCTGCTGCGGTCAGGGCGTTGGCCAGCTGGCGGATACGCTCGTTAAGGGTGCTGTAGTTGTAGCGCAGCTTGTCGGCGTAGACGATTTCCTGCTCGGCTTCGTAGCGCTGGCCCGAGAGCAGCAGGCTCTTGATCAGCAGGGGGTAGCTGTAGGCGCCTGGCGCGGCGGGGATTATTTTTGTTTTCAGCATGGTGCAGCTCCCGGATGAAATCCGTTGAGTCTCAAGTAAGGGTTGCTAGGGGCTCAGGTGCGCTCGAAGATCGCCGCAATGCCCTGGCCGCCACCGATACACATGGTCACCAGGGCGTAGCGGCCCTGAATCCGGTGCAACTCATGGACGGCCTTGGTGGCGATGATCGCGCCGGTGGCGCCGACCGGGTGACCGAGGGAGATACCGGAACCGTTCGGGTTGAGCCTGGCCGGATCGAAATCCAGCTCGCGGGCCACGGCGCAGGCCTGGGCGGCAAAGGCTTCGTTGGACTCGATTACATCCATATCGGCCACGCTCAGGCCGGCGCGCTGTAGCGCCAGACGCGTGGCCGGGATCGGCCCCAGGCCCATCAGTTCAGGCTCGACACCGGCATGGGCGTAGCTGACCAGGCGCGCCAGCGGGCGCAGGTTGTCGCTCTTCACCGCCGCCCCCGTGGCCAGCAGTAGCGCCGCGGCGCCGTCGTTGAGGCCCGAAGCGTTGCCAGCGGTGACCGTGCCGCCCTGCTTGAAGGCAGTCTTCATGGCTGCCAACTGTTCCAGGGACGCATCGCCGCGCACATGCTCATCGACCTCGAACAGTTGCATGCCTTTGCGCGTTTTCAGCTCGACCGGGACGATCTGGCTGGCGAAGCGCCCTTCGGCAATGGCGCGTGCGGCGCGCTGCTGGCTTTGCAGCGCCATGGCATCCTGCTCGGCGCGGCTTATGCCATGGCGCTCGGCAATATTCTCGGCGGTGATGCCCATATGGATGCGCTG
>DASUOY010000418.1:0-2760 GCA_036276395.1 Pseudomonas sp. | reverse complement strand
ATCCTCGCGCAGCGCCGGGCTGTCGCCACGGGCGCAAGTGCTGACCGAGGAGCTGCAACATATCGAGTTCGGCACCTGGTTCGAGTTTATCGACGGCGACCAAGTGCGCGCCCTTAAGCTGTCCTGGTTCAGCCCGACCACGCGCAACTATATGTTTGTCGACCATGGTGGCCAACGCGCCGCCATCAAGCCCCTGCACCAGTTGGCGCTGGAAATGGAACAGGGCCTGGCCCGCATCCTTAACCCGGAGCGCGCCGCACCATTGGTGGACCGCGCCCTGACTGCCATCTACCGCGTACTGCAGCGCTTCACCGGGCGCGCAACCGAGCCCAACGCATAAGGATCTTCTATGGATGACGAGCGCCGCCTGCATAGCCGGCATGCCACAGAGCTGCAGCTGGAAGTCTTCGACCTGCATTCCGGGCGCTACCTGGGCCGCGTGGTCGACCTTTCGGCCGATGGCTTTATGCTGTTCAGCGATACGCCGCTGGCGGCAGACGAACTGGTGGAGTGCCGCCTGGTCAGCGAACAGCTGATCGAAGGCATAGGCGAAATACGCTTCGCCGCCGACTGCCTGTGGAGCCGGCCGGGAGCCAACGGCCAGCACTGCTGGGCCGGCTTTCATATTATCGACCTGGCGCAGGATCAGGAGGCAGCGCTGGAGGCACTGCTCACCCACCTATAAAGAACCAGATAAAGCGGGCAAAAAATCGCCTGAAACGATTTTTAACGTCGCAGCACGAGGGCCCGCAGGCTGGCGGCCCAAAATGGCATGCCATAAAGACAACACCCCGCCACGGCCTGGGCCATGGCGGGGTGTTTTTCTAACTCAGCTCGGCTTACGCCTTAGTCGAAGACAATCACATCGCCTTCGACCCTGCCGACAACACAGCTGCCAGGGGCGAACTTGCCGGCCAGAATCAGCTGCGCCAGCGGGTTTTCAATCCAGCGCTGCACCGCCCGCTTGAGCGGCCGCGCGCCATAGACCGGGTCGTAGCCAACGGCGATCAGCTTGTCCAAGGCCTCATCGGACAGTTCCAGGCTCAACTCGCGCTCGGCCAGACGCTGGCGCAAACGGCCCAGCTGGATCTGCGCGATGCCGGCAATCTGCTCGCGGGCCAACGAATCGAACACCACCACCTCGTCGATGCGGTTGACGAACTCAGGGCGGAAGTGGCTGCTCACCGCATCCATCACCGCCGCGCGCTGCGCCTCGCGATCGCCGGCCAACTCCTGAATCTGCGCAGAACCCAGGTTGGAGGTCATCACTATCACGGTGTTCTTGAAGTCCACGGTGCGCCCGTGGCTGTCGGTCAGGCGGCCGTCCTCCAGCACCTGCAGCAGCACGTTGAACACATCCGGGTGGGCCTTCTCCACCTCATCCATCAGCACCACCGAGTAAGGCTTGCGGCGTACCGCCTCGGTCAGGTAACCGCCCTCCTCGTAGCCGACATAGCCGGGCGGCGCGCCGATCAGGCGAGCCACCGAGTGCTTCTCCATAAACTCGGACATATCGATACGCACCAGCGCCTCCTCGGTGTCGAAGAGGAACTCGGCCAGGGCCTTGCACAGCTCGGTCTTACCCACCCCGGTTGGCCCGAGGAACAAGAAGGAACCGCTGGGCCTATTGGGATCGGACAGCCCGGCACGGGAGCGCCGCACGGCGTTGGCCACGGCCACCACCGCCTCGTCCTGACCGATCACCCGCTGGTGCAGCAGGCCTTCCATCTTCAGCAGCTTGTCGCGCTCACCTTCGAGCATCTTGCTCACCGGGATGCCGGTCCACTTGGACACCACCTCGGCAATCTCTTCCTCGGTGACCTTGCTGCGCAGCAGCTGGTTCTCGGTCTTGCCGTGCTGATCGACCATCTGCAGGCTGCGTTCCAGGTCCGGAATGATGCCGTACTGCAGCTCGGCCATGCGATTGAGATCGCCCTTGCGCCGCGCCGCCTCAAGCTCCTGGCGTGATTGCTCGATCTTCTGCTGGATCTGCGCCGAGCCTTGCACCTCGGCCTTCTCCGACTTCCAGATATCTTCCAGATCGGCGTATTCGCGTTCCAGACGGGCGATATCCTCGTTGAGTTTTTCCAGGCGCTTGATCGCCGCCTCGTCATCTTCCTTCTTCAGCGCCTGGGCCTCGACCTTGAGCTGGATCAAGCGACGCTCCAGGCGATCGAGCACCTCAGGCTTGGAGTCGATCTCCATGCGGATGCGGCTGGCGGCTTCGTCGATCAGATCGATGGCCTTGTCCGGCAGCTGGCGGTCGGTGATATAGCGGTGCGACAGCTTGGCCGCGGCGATGATCGCGCCATCGGTAATGGCCACCTTGTGGTGCACCTCGTAGCGCTCCTTGAGGCCACGCAGGATGGCGATGGTGTCTTCCTCGCTCGGCTCGTCGACCAGCACCTTCTGAAAGCGCCGCTCCAGGGCAGCGTCCTTCTCGATGTACTGGCGGTACTCGTTGAGCGTGGTGGCGCCCACGCAGTGCAGCTCGCCGCGGGCCAGGGATGGCTTGAGCATATTGCCGGCATCCATGGCGCCTTCGGCTTTGCCGGCGCCGACCATGGTGTGCAGCTCGTCGATGAACAGGATGATCCGCCCTTCCTGCTTGCTCAGCTCGTTGAGCACCGCCTTCAGGCGCTCCTCGAACTCGCCGCGGAACTTGGCCCCGGCGATCAGCGCGCCCATGTCCAGGGACAGCAGGCGCTTGTCCTTCAGCCCGTCCGGCACCTCGCCATTGACGATGCGCTGGGCCAGGCC
>DASUOY010000417.1:0-8452 GCA_036276395.1 Pseudomonas sp. | reverse complement strand
GGGCTACCGGTGCCGCGCAGGGTCAGTACTGCCGGGGTGTTCTCGAAGATCCAACGCTGCTCGCCGCTGTTCATGTCCAGGGCGATCAGGCGATCATCCTGAGTCTGCACCAGCACCACGTCGCCATTGAGCGCAGGCGCCGCCAGTACTTCACTGGTCACCCGGGCGCGCCATTTTTCTTCGCCGCTGGAAGAATCCAGGGCAATGATTTCGCCTTTCAGCGTACCGACTACAACCAGGCCGTAGCCGGCACTGACGGCACCGGAAACCGGCAATTCCAGCTCGGTTTTCCAGATCACGTCGCCATTCATGCGATCCAGCGCCATGACCAGGCCTTCGACGTCAGCGGCATAAATGCGCTCACCGTCGATCACCGGAACCAGCATATTGAAGGTTTCGCCCTGGCCTTCGCCAATCGAGCGGCTCCACTCTTTCTGCAACCGCACTTCTTCCTCGAAGTCCGGCAGATCGGCTGGCGGCAGTTCCTTTTTGCTATTGCTGCTGCAACCTACGACCAGAACGGCCAGGGCCAGCAGTGCGGCATTCTTCCAGCGCATCACGTCACGCATCCCCTTTTGCCAGGTCATCGAGCTTCATTTGCAAACCACCCACGGCGGCATCTTCGGAAAGAGCAGCCTTGGCTTTCTCGTAGGCCGCATGGGCATCGTCATTACGACCCAGCTGAACCAGCAGATCCCCTTTCAGCTCCTCGCGGCTGGCCGCGAAAGCCGGTTCGACGTCGCCATCGAGCAGCTTGAGCGCCGCCTCAGCCTTGTCCTGAGCCGCCAGCACGCGCGCCAGACGCTGACGCGCCAACTCGCCAAGATGGGCATCGGCCGGCTTGTCGACAATAGCCTGCAGCTCACTGGCCGCGTCATCCAGCTTGCCGGCCTCGACCGCTACCTTGGCGACGAACAGGCTGCCGTACTGGGCGTAGTGGGTGCCGGAGAAATCGCTTTTGAGCTTGTTGGCCAGTTCGGCCACTTTACCGGCATCCGGCTGACCGCTCGGGTCGAGCGCGGTTTCCAGCAGCTGCTGATAAACCAGCGAAGCGCCTTGCGCCTGATTGGTCTGGTATTTCTGCCAGCCTTGCCAGCCGAACACCACGACCAAGGCCAAGGCCACGCCCGTGAGCAGAGGCATGCCATTGCGCTGCCACCAATCCTTGATTACCGCCAGCTCTTCATCATCGGTACGCGAAACCACCCCAATACTCCTATTCGCTAAATCGCTTAAGCCTGCTTGGTGCAGGTCGCCAGGTGCTCGGCCAATGCCGACCAGGCGATACTTTGTTGTTCACTCTGGTCGCGCAGCGGCTTGCAACCTACCACTTGCTGGGCCAGTTCGTCTTCACCCAGCACCAGGGCATAGAGTGCGCCGCTCTTGTCGGCCTTCTTCAACTGGCTCTTGAAACTGCCAGCGCCGGCATTGACCTGTAGACGCAAGCCTGGAACCTGATCACGCAGCCGCTCGGCCAGGGTCAGAGCCGCCAATTCGGCCGGCTCGCCAAAGGCGCAAAGATAGACATCCACTTGGCGAGCGATTTCGGCAGGCACTTTACCCAGAGTTTCCAGCAATAGCACCAAACGCTCGATACCCATGGCAAAACCCACGCCCGGGGTCGGCTTGCCGCCCATCTGCTCGACCAGGCCATCGTAACGGCCGCCGGCGCAGACCGTGCCCTGGGAGCCGAGCTGGTCGGTGACCCACTCGAATACCGTTTTGCTGTAGTAATCCAGGCCGCGCACCAGCTTGGGGTTGATCACATAAGGCACGCCGGCCGCATCCAGACGGGCCTTGAGGCCTTCGAAGTGGATGCGCGACTCCTCGTCCAGGTAATCCGCCAGCTTCGGCGCATCCACCAGCAGGGCCTGGGTTTCCGGCGATTTGCTGTCGAGCACGCGCAGCGGGTTACTGGTCATGCGACGACGGCTGTCTTCATCCAGCTGGTCGGCATGGGCGGTCAGGAACTCAACCAGGGCATCGCGATACACCGCGCGTGCCGCGCTGGTGCCCAGGCTGTTGAGTTCCAGGGTCACTGCTTCACGGATACCCAGCAGCTGCCACAGCCGCCAGGTCATGATGATCATCTCGGCGTCGATATCCGGGCCGTCGATATTGAAGACTTCCACGCCGATCTGGTGGAATTGGCGATAACGCCCCTTCTGCGGGCGCTCGTGGCGGAACATCGGGCCGATATACCAGAGTTTCTGGGTCTGCCCGCCACCGGCCAGGCCGTGTTCGAGCACGGCGCGCACGCAGGCCGCGGTGCCTTCTGGGCGCAGGGTCAGGGAGTCGCCGTTACGGTCTTCGAAGGTGTACATCTCCTTCTCGACGATATCGGTCACTTCACCGATGGAGCGCTTGAACAGCTCGGTGAATTCGACGATGGGCATACGGATCTGCCGATAGCCGTAGCCATCCAGCAGGCCGGCAACCGTGCCTTCGAAGTAGCGCCAAAGCGGAGTCTGCTCGGGCAGGATATCGTTCATGCCACGAATGGCTTGCAGGGACTTGCTCAATTCTTTTCCTTAACGAGTGTTAGCCGCGCACGATAACCGCGGCGTCAGCGGCGACCTTGTCGGCCGCTTTCTGGCGGATCAGCTTTTCCAGCTCGTCCACCAGGTTGTCATTGGTCAGCTTCTGCGCCGGCTTGCCATCGATATAGATCAGGTTGGGCGAGCCGCCGGTCAGGCCGATATGGGCTTCCTTGGCTTCACCCGGGCCATTGACCACGCAACCGATCACCGCCACATCCAGCGGCACCAGCAGGTCTTCGACGCGCTGTTCCAGCTCGTTCATGGTTTTCACCACGTCGAAATTCTGCCGCGAGCAGCTAGGGCAGGCGATAAAGTTGATGCCACGGGAACGCAGACGCAGGGACTTGAGGATGTCGTAGCCGACCTTGATCTCCTCCACCGGATCGGCGGCCAGGGAGATACGGATGGTATCGCCGATACCCTCGGCCAGCAGCATGCCCAGGCCCACCGCCGACTTGACCGTGCCGGAACGCAGGCCACCAGCCTCGGTGATGCCCAGGTGCAGCGGCTGCTCGATCTGCTTGGCCAGCAGACGATAAGCCGCCACGGCCATAAAGACATCGGAGGCCTTTACGCTGACCTTGAAGTCGGGAAAGTTCAGCCGATCCAGATGCTCGACATGGCGCAGTGCAGACTCGACCAGGGCCTCTGGCGTCGGCTCGCCGTATTTCTTCTGCAGGTCTTTTTCCAGCGAACCGGCATTCACCCCAATACGAATCGGTATGCCGCGATCACGGGCCGCTTCCACCACGGCGCGGACCCGGTCCTCGCGGCCGATATTGCCCGGGTTGATACGCAGGCAGTCGACGCCCAGTTCAGCAACGCGCAGGGCGATCTGGTAGTCGAAGTGGATATCGGCCACCAGCGGCACACGCACCTGCTGCTTGATCTTGCCGAAGGCTTCGGCGGCGTCCATATCCGGCACCGAAACCCGCACTATGTCGGCGCCGGCATCTTCCAGGCGACGGATCTGCGCCACGGTGGCGGCCACATCGTTGGTGTCACTGTTGGTCATGCTCTGTACGGCAATGGGCGCATCGCCGCCCACCGGCACAGAACCCACCCAGATTTTGCGCGACACGCGACGCTTGATTGGCGACTCACAATGCATGCTAGAGCCCACCCAACTTCAGCCGCGCCGTCTCACCGGAGACAAAGGGCGCCACGTCCACAGGCGCGCCGTTGTAGCTCACCTGGGCGCCCCGGGCATAACCCAGACGCAGTTCGAATGGCGGCTTGCCGGCCAACTCCAGGGTATCGCCCTTACGTTTCAGGGCACTGAACAGCACCTTGCCATTCGCATCGGTCAATTGCGTCCAGCAGTCGGCAATAAAACTCACGCTCACCACGGCTTCACCCGCGGCCGCCTGCACACTGGGAGCGACAGGCTCAGCGGGCTGGGGCGCAGCTACGGCGACAGCCGGCGGCTCTTGCGCCGGCACAGTCGGTACAGCTGGGGTAGTCGGCTCAACTTGAGCAAGCGGGGCAGCTGGCAGCGGCTCAGCGCCGGGCACCACTGCCGCCACGGCGTTCGATTCACTAACCGGGGCTTGCTCCGCGCCAGCCTCGGCTGGGGTTTCAGCAGTTGCAGCCAGTGCCGGCAAGCTCGCTTCGGCGTCGACCTGAGCGGCCACTACGGCCTGATCCTCGAGCTCATCCAGGGGGTGGATCTGCGTGGTGCCATCGGCCCCTTCCACCTCGACATGCTCGAAGCTGGTCACAGCCAGATCCTCGCCGGCCGGCCCGGATTTCTCCTGCCACCAGTAGAAGCCCAACCCCACCAAGGCCAGCAGGGAAATAAAGCTGGCCATACGCAAGATGCGCTGCGAGTAGTTCATCGGCTCTTCAATACGCCCCAGGCTATGCACGCTGCTGCCTGCGGCATCGCTGCCGGTGTACTGATCGAACTCCAGAACCAGACGGTTCTGGTCTATATCCAGCAACTTGGCGTAAGCACGCACATAGCCACGGGCAAAGGTATGCCCGGGCAGCTTGTCGAATGCGCCCTGCTCGATCTGCCCAAGCCGTTGCGGGGTCAGATTGAGCTGGGTTGCCACTTCGGCAATAGTCCAGCCCCGACTCTCGCGAGCCTTGCGCAAGGACTCACCCGGGTTGACGCGGGGAACTGCTAGCACTTCGGAATGCGCCGCTTTCATCATTGCTCCGACAGGTATTTCTGATATTCCGGCGTACCGGGATAAAGGCGTTTCAACTGCAAGCCAAGGCTGGCGGCTTTGTCCCGATCATCGAAGATGGTCGCCAGACGCGCCCCCAGCAGCAGGCTACGGGCATTCTGCGGGGCTATCGCCGTGTAACTGTCGTAATAGCTCCGCGCCGGCACATATTCCTTGTCCTCGTAGGACAGCATCGCCATTTCCAGCAAGGCGCGCGGTTGGCGGCTGTTGAGGCGTAGCGAGCGAGTGAAATAGGTCTTGGCCTGCTCGCGCTGCTTGAGCACCAGCGAGGTCAGGCCGAGGTTCTCGAAAACCCGCGAACGTTCCGGATAAAGGTTGTCCTGGGCCGCCTGGGCATAACGCTCCTGGGCCTCCGAATAACGCTTCTGTTCGAACAGGAAACTGCCGTAATTGTTCAACAAGCGGGCATCGCCACTGCGTTGCGAAATGGCCTTGCGATAATGCTCGTCGGCCAGCTTGGGCTCCATTTCAATCTGGAACACCAGGGCCAGGGCGGCATGGGCGTCGGCATTAGACGGATCGAGCTCCAGGGCCTTCTTCAACGGCACCTTGGCGCGCTCGCTGGCCCCCTCCTGCAGATAGCCCAACCCCAGCTGGATATAGGCATCGCGGGCTTCGTCGCGGCCCTTGTCGGTTTTCATCGGATCGACACTACCGGTCGATACACAGCCAAACAACAGACTGGCGGCCAACAGCAACAGCGCAGGACGCAAGATCATGGGTATCCTCCCCTCAAGTTCGATTGGCGGCGGAACTCGGCGTTTCAGCCTCGCTACTCAATTCACGCACGGCAATATAGCGTTCGCTACGGCGGGTACGGTCCATGACCTGGCCAACCAGCTGGCCACAAGCTGCATCAATATCCTCGCCGCGCGTGGTACGCACAGTGACATTGTGGCCGGCTTTGTGCAGCAGGTCCTGGAAACGGCGGATGGCATTGTTGCTCGGCCGCTCGTAACCCGAGTGGGGGAAGGGATTAAACGGAATCAGGTTGATCTTGCAAGGCACATCCTTGAGAAGTGCGATCATTTCCTCAGCCTGCTCGGGCTTGTCGTTGACATCCTTGAGCAGGGTGTACTCGATGGTCAGCACGCGCTTCTCGCCAAGACGCGAGATATAGCGCTTACAGGCATCCAGCACCACCGCCAGCGGGTATTTCTTGTTGATCGGCACCAGCACATTGCGCAGCGCGTCATTGGGCGCATGCAGGGACAAGGCCAGGGACACATCGATCACCTCGCCGAGCTTGTCGATCATCGGCGCCACGCCGGAGGTGGACAGCGTCACCTTGCGCTTGGAGATGCCGTAGCCCAAGTCGTCCATCATGATGCTCATGGCGGCGACCACGTTGTCGAAGTTGAGCAGCGGCTCGCCCATGCCCATCATCACCACGTTGGTGATGGCCCGGTCGATCTTCGCCGGTACGCTACCGAACGACTTGTTGGCGACCCACACCTGGCCGATCACTTCGGCCGCCGTCAGGTCGCTGTTGAATCCTTGTTTGCCGGTCGAGCAGAAACTGCAATCCAGCGCGCAGCCAGCCTGCGACGATACACACAAGGTGCCTCGCGAGCCCTGGGGGATATACACGGTTTCTACACAACTGCCTGACGCCACCCGCACTACCCACTTGCGCGTGCCATCAGTGGAAATATCTTCGCTGACCACTTCCGGGCCGCGAATCTCGGCACAGGCCTTGAGCTTTTCGCGCAAGGCCTTGCCGACATTGCTCATGGCATCGAAATCATCGATGCCAAAGTGGTGAATCCACTTCATCACCTGACCGGCACGGAAGCGCTTTTCCCCGATGCTTTCGAAGAATTGCTCCATCTCTGCCTGGGTCAGACCCAGCAGATTGATTTTACCGGTCGCAGCTGTCATGGCTTCACCCTCACCCGATTCGCTTAGCGAATGCGCGCGCAAACTTCGGTGGCAGCGAAGAAGTAAGCGATTTCACGAGCAGCGGAAGCCTCGGAATCGGAACCGTGTACGGCGTTTTCGTCGATGGAAACCGCGAAATCAGCACGGATGGTGCCGGCAGCAGCTTCTTTCGGGTTGGTTGCGCCCATCAGCTCGCGGTTTTTCAGAACGGCGTCTTCACCTTCCAGAACCTGAACGATAACCGGACCGGACGTCATGAAAGCAACCAGATCCTTGAAGAAGCCACGCTCGCTGTGTTCAGCGTAGAAGCCAGCAGCTTCGCGCTCGGACAGCTGAACCATTTTCGAAGCAACGACGCGCAGGCCGGCTTTTTCGAAACGGGTGGTGATCTCGCCAACAACGTTTTTAGCAACGGCATCAGGCTTGATGATGGAGAAAGTGCGTTGAACAGCCATGTGAAACTCCAGAAACAATGATTAAAGCGAAAAATTAAACCCGCGAATTATACGCGGGTTCCGGTTAAATGCGTAGGGCAGGACAAGCGGCGGGTCAATCCGCCTCTTCGATCCAGGCAGCCTGAATGGCTTCAAGTACCTTTTCGCCGCCGCGCTGCGGGTCATCGGAGAAATCCGGCAACTCCAGCACCCAGCGATGCAGATCGACGAAGTTTACGTAACGGGGATCCACATCAGGCTTGGACTCAGCCAGTTGGATCGCGATTTCCAGTACATCAACCCATTTCAGGCTCATGAAAACTCCTCGAATCAGTGCGGCGCCTCGGAGGCGTGGTTGAGCGAGTATTTCGGGATCTCGACGGTCAGATCCTCCTCACCAACAATCGCCTGGCAGGACAACCGCGATTGCGCCTCCAGCCCCCAAGCCTTGTCCAGCAGGTCTTCCTCCAGCTCATCAGCTTCGTTCAGCGAGTCAAAACCCTCACGAATGATGCAGTGGCAGGTGGTGCAGGCGCAGACGCCGCCACAGGCGCTTTCGATCTCGATATGGTGCTCATGCGCCACATCGAGAATGGAAGCACCAGGCGCAGCCTCCACAACCAGCCCATCCGGGCAGAAGACCGCGTGGGGCAGAAAGATGATCTGCGGCATGCTTATTCCTCAATCTCATTAAGACTACGGCCGGCCAGAGCGGCCTTGACCGTGGCATCCAGGCGACGTGCGGCGAAGGCATCGGTCACCTGGGTCAAACGTTTGGTTTGCTGCTCGATGGCCAGGCCATCGCTGCCGGCCATCAGTTCGCGCAACTGCTGCATCTGCGCCTCGATAGCCAGGCGCTCATCGGCTTCCAGCAGACGCTCGCCATCGGCCAGCAAAGCGGCCTCAACCGCCTCCAGCAAGCGCTGGGCATCCACCTGCTGCTCACGCAGCACCCGAGCGACCTTGTCATCCCCGGCGTTCTGGAAGGAGTCCTGCAGCATGCGGGCGATTTCGCCATTGGTCAGGCCATAGGACGGCTTGACCTGAATGCTCGCCTCCACCCCGGAAACCAGCTCACGGGCAGCCACATTGAGCAAGCCATCGGCGTCCACCTGAAAGGTCACGCGAATCTTCGCCGCGCCGGCCACCATGGGCGGAATGCCGCGCAATTCGAAGCGTGCCAGAGAGCGGCAGTCGCTAATCAGCTCGCGCTCGCCCTGCAGCACATGAATCAGCATGGCCGTCTGGCCATCCTTGTAGGTGGTGAAATCCTGGGCACGCGCCACGGGAATGGTGGTGTTGCGCGGAATCACCTTCTCCATCAACCCGCCCATGGTTTCCAGGCCGAGCGACAGCGGAATCACATCCAGCAGCAGCAGCTCCTCACCATCACCACGCTTGT
>DASUOY010000416.1:0-12462 GCA_036276395.1 Pseudomonas sp. | reverse complement strand
CCCGTGGCGTGGTCGAGACCCCGGCGTTTATGCCGGTGGGCACCTATGGCACGGTCAAGGGCATGCTGCCGCGGGATATCGAGGCGATTGGCGCGCAGATCATCCTCGGCAACACCTTTCACCTGTGGCTGCGCCCTGGCACCGAGGTGATCAAGAAGCACGGCGACCTGCATGACTTTATGCAGTGGCAGGGGCCGATTCTCACCGACTCCGGTGGTTTCCAGGTGTTCAGCCTGGGCGCCATGCGCAAGATCAAGGAGGAGGGCGTGTACTTCGCCTCGCCGGTGGACGGTGCCAAGGTATTTATGGGGCCGGAAGAGTCGATGCAGGTGCAGCGCGACCTGGGCTCCGACATCGTGATGATTTTCGACGAGTGCACGCCGTATCCGGCCGAGTTCGATGTGGCCAAGCGTTCCATGGAGCTGTCGCTGCGCTGGGCCAAGCGTTCGAAAGAGGCCCATGGCGAAAGCACCGCGGCGCTGTTCGGCATAGTCCAGGGCGGCATGCATGAAGAGTTGCGTAAGGTCTCCCTGGATGGGCTGGAGCAGATAGGTTTTGACGGTTATGCCATAGGCGGCTTGTCGGTCGGGGAGCCGAAAGAGGAAATGCTCAAGGTGCTGGATTACCTGCCAGGCCAGCTGCCGGCCGACAAGCCGCGCTACCTGATGGGCGTGGGCAAGCCGGAAGACCTGGTCGAAGGCGTGCGCCGCGGCGTGGATATGTTCGATTGCGTGATGCCGACCCGCAACGCGCGCAATGGTCATCTGTTTGTCGACACCGGCGTGCTGAAAATCCGCAATGCCTTCCACAAACATGACGAGTCGCCGCTGGATCCGACCTGCGACTGTTACACCTGCAAACATTTCTCCCGCGCCTATCTGCATCATCTGGATAAATGTGGCGAAATGCTCGGTAGCATGCTCAATACAATCCATAACTTACGGCATTATCAGGTGCTTATGGCTGGTTTGCGCGAGGCTATTCAACAGGGTACATTGGCCGCCTTTGTCGATGCCTTCTATGCCAAGCGCGGGCTGCCAACGCCGCCTCTGGATTGATTCCCAACCTTTTAAAGACCCTTGCAACAGGAGTGTTACATGAGCTTTTTTATCCCCGCTGCCTTCGCTGAAGGTGCCGCACCGGCTGCCGGTCCTGCTGGTAGCGGTTTTGAATGGGTGTTTCTGGTCGGCTTTCTGGTCATCTTCTATCTGATGATCTGGCGTCCCCAGGCCAAGCGCGCCAAGGAGCACAAGAACCTGCTGGGCAACCTGCAGAAAGGTGACGAAGTGGTGACCAGCGGCGGTATCGCCGGCAAGGTGGTCAAGGTTTCCGACGACTTCGTGGTCATCGAGGTATCCGATACCGTCGAGCTGAAGATTCAGAAAGTAGCCATCGCCGCTACCTTGCCCAAGGGCACGCTGAAGGCGATCTAAGCAACACACCATCACCATTCGACGGGGCGCTTAATGCGCCCCGCGTCATAACGGGCGGCGTCATGCTCAACAAATTCCCTCTCTGGAAGTACCTGCTGATTCTGGCTGTGCTGGCAATCGGTTTTCTCTATTCGGCACCCAATCTGTACCCGGATGATCCGGCCATCCAGATCAGTGGCAACAGCTCCGCCATGCGCGTCGAGCAGGCCGATCTGGAGCGCGCCAGTCGCGCGCTGGAAGCGGCGGGTATCAGCGTCAAGGCGGTCAGTTTGGCCAATCAGGGGCGCGCTGGTTTGCTGCGTCTAAACAACGCCGAAGACCAGTTGCCGGCCAAGGAGCTGGTGCGCAAGGCGCTCAGCGACGAGTTCGTGGTGGCCCTGAACCTGGCGCAGACCACGCCGGACTGGTTGCGCAATCTGGGTGGTAGCCCGATGAAGCTGGGTCTGGACTTGTCCGGTGGTGTGCACTTTCTGATGGAAGTGGACATGGACAAAGCCCTGGATGCGCGGCGCAAGGTCTATGAGGGCGAGGTCAAGAGCCTGCTGCGCAAAGAGCGCGTGCGCTATCGCAGCCTCCCTGAGCTTGATGGTGCTATTCAGCTGGGCTTTGCCGATGAGGCCGCCCTGGAGAAGGCCCAACAGCTGATTCGCAAGGATTTCACCGATTTCGATATGGCCGCTGTGCAGCGCGGCGAGCAGCAGGTGCTGCGCCTGAGCCTGACGCAGGCCAAGTTGGTGGAAATTCGCGAATACTCGATCAAGCAGAACCTGACCACAGTACGTAACCGGGTCAATGAGCTGGGTGTGGCCGAGCCGCTGGTCCAGCGCCAGGGCGCCAACCGTATCGTGGTCGAGTTGCCGGGTGTGCAGGACACCGCCGAGGCCAAGCGTATTCTCGGTAAGACCGCCAACCTGGAGTTCCGTCTGGCCGCCGAGCCTGATGCGGCCCGGGCGGCCACCGAAAGCTTCGAGTTCCGTGAGGAGGGGCGTGCGCCGGCCTTGCTGGAGCGTGACCTGATCATCACCGGTGACCAGGTGACCGATGCCCAGGCCAGTTTCGATGAGAATGGCAGCCCGCAGGTCAATATCCGTCTGGATGGCCGTGGCGGAGACCTGATGAACCGCGCCACCCGCAACAATGTCGGGCGCAGCATGGCGGTGATCTTTATCGAGCAGAAGCCGGTGACCCGCTACGTGCGCCAGGTGGTCGATGGCGTCGAGAAGGAAGTCGAGCTGCAGACCTTTGCCGAAGAGAAGAAGATCATCAGCTTGGCGACCATTCAGTCGCCACTGGGTAGTCAGTTCCGCATCACCGGCCTCGACGGGCAGGGCGAATCGTCCGAGCTTGCGTTGTTGCTGCGTGCCGGTGGTCTGGCAGCGCCCATGTACTTTGCCGAAGAACGCACCATCGGCCCGAGCCTGGGTGCCGATAACATCGCCAAGGGTGTCGATGCGTCCTTGTGGGGCATGCTGCTCGTCTCGCTGTTTATCATCGCCATCTACCGCTTCTTCGGCGTGCTGGCGACTATCGCGCTGGCCTTCAACATGGTGTTGCTGCTGGCGCTGATGTCGCTGCTCAGTGCCACCCTGACCCTGCCGGGTATCGCCGGTATCGTTCTGACCATGGGTATGGCGGTGGACGCCAACGTGCTGATCTTCTCGCGTATCCGCGAGGAGATTGCCAACGGCATGTCGGTTCAGCGTGCCATTCACGAAGGTTTTGACCGTGCCTACAGTGCGATTCTCGACTCCAACCTGACCACCTTGTTGGTCGGCGGGATCCTGTTCGCCATGGGCACCGGTCCGGTCAAGGGCTTCGCGGTCACCATGTCGCTGGGCATTCTCACTTCGATGTTCACTGCGATTCTGGTCACTCGTGCCATGGTCAATCTGATCTATGGTGGGCGTGACATTAAGAAGTTGTCGATTTAAGGGGTGGGATGATGCGTACGATCAATTTTATGGGGGTGCGCAATATTGCGTTCGCGGTCACCCTGTTCTTAACCCTCGTGGCTCTGGGTAGCTGGTTCTATAAAGGGTTGAATTTTGGCTTGGATTTCACTGGCGGTACGCAGATTGAGTTGAGCTACGAGCAGCCGGCCGACCTGGGCAAGGTGCGTGATCAGTTGGCTGCGGCGGGCTTTGCCGATGCCGTGGTGCAGAGCTTTGGTGCGACTACCGATGTGGTGGTGCGCATGCAGGGTGATGACCCGGATCTGGGTACTAAGGTTGCTGCTGCGCTGCAGCAGTCGGGCGATACCTTGCAGGTGAAGAAGGTGGAGTTCGTCGGGCCGCAGGTGGGTGAGGAATTGCGCGACCAGGGTGGTATCGGCATGTTGCTGGCCCTGGGTGGTGTGATGCTTTACCTGGCTTTCCGCTTTCAGTGGAAGTTTGCCTTGGGTGCGGTGCTCTCCCTGGTGCATGACGTGGTTGTGACTCTGGGGATTCTGTCGTTCTTCCAGGTGACCTTCGATCTCACGGTCTTGGCCGCCGTGCTCGCGATCATTGGCTATTCGCTGAACGACACCATCGTGGTGTTCGATCGGGTGCGTGAGAATTTCCGGGTGCTGCGCAATACCAGCCTGATCGACAACATCAACATCTCCACCACCCAGACCCTGTTGCGTACTGTCGCGACCTCGGTGTCCACGCTGTTGGCGATTATTGCTCTGCTGCTCTTTGCGGGTGACAACCTGTTCGGTTTCTCCATTGCCTTGTTTATTGGGGTGCTGGCTGGTACCTACTCATCGATCTATATCGCCAACGTGGTGCTGATCTGGCTCGATCTGAAGGTGGAAGACCTGATTCCGCCGGTGGTGGCTGAAGAGGTTGATGAGCGTCCTTAAGGCTGTGGCTTAGCTCGCAGTCGGCGCGAATGGGCCGGGCAGGTGTTGAACTTGTCCGGCCTTTTTCGTTCTAAGGCATTGAATAGGCGTGATTAAACGCCGTTAGCAGAGCAAGGAGAGGTGCTTATGAACAAGTCAATGTTGGTGGGTGCCGTGCTTGGCGCTGTTGGTGTTACGGCGGGTGGTGCTGTGGCCACCTATAGCCTGGTCACTGCTCCTGAGTATGCCGAGGTGCTTGCGGTTAAGCCGGTCAAGGAAACCATCAAGACGCCGCGCGAGGTCTGCGAGGAAGTGGCTGTCACCCGGCAGAAGCCGGTGCAGGATCAGCATCAGATTGCCGGTACGGCGATAGGCGCGGTGGTCGGCGGCTTGTTGGGTAATCAGGTTGGCGGTGGCAATGGCAAGAAGCTGGCCACGGTCGCAGGCGCCGTGGGTGGTGGGTATGCCGGTAACAAGGTGCAGGAAAACATGCAGGCCAATGCGACCTACACCACGACCGAAACCCGCTGCAACACGGTCACGGATGTCAGCGAGAAGCTGCTCGGTTATGACGTCAAGTATCTGCTGGATGGCAAGGAGGGGCAGGTGCGCATGGCCAATGACCCTGGTAGCCGGATTCCGCTCAAGGATGGTCAGCTGGTGCTGGATGCTCCGTCCAGCTGAGGTTGTGGCAATAAAAAAAGCGCCCCGTAGGGCGCTTTTTTATTGCTGGCTATCAGCGCTTCAGCGAAGCGGACAGGTGCGGCTGGATGGTGGTCAGCACGGCCTTGAAGCATTTGGTGTTGCCGGCGACGATCTGGCCTTTTTCCAGGAAGTCGTGACCACCGCTGAAATCGCTGATCAGGCCGCCTGCTTCCTGGATCAGCAGGGCGCCAGCGGCCATATCCCATTCGGACAGGCCAAACTCCCAGAAGGCGTCGAAGCGGCCGGCGGCCACGTAGGCCAGGTCTAGGCTGGCGGCGCCAGCGCGGCGCACGCCGGCGGTCTGGCCGACCAGGCTGCGGAACATGCCGATGTAGTTTTCCAGGTTGTCCATCTGGCTATCGCGGAACGGGAAGCCGGTGCCGAGCAGGGCGCCTTCCAGGCTCTTGCGATTGCTTACGCGCAGGCGGCGGCCGTTGAGGGCGGCGCCACGGCCGCGGCTGGCGGTGAATTCTTCCTGGCGCACCGGGTCGATGATCACGGCATGTTCGAGGCGGCCGCGGTATTTGCAGGCAATGCTGACGGCGTAGTGCGGGATGCCGCGGATAAAGTTGGTGGTGCCGTCCAGCGGGTCGATGATCCACAGGTAATCGGCGCCATCGCCGCTGCCTTCACTGAGGCCGCTTTCCTCGCCGAGGATGCCATGGTTCGGGAAGGCTTTGCGCAGGGCCTGGATGATCAGCTGCTCGGCGGAGCGATCGATCTCGGTCACGTAGTCCTTGGCTTCTTTCTCGTCGACCGAGATGACGTCCAAGCGTTCGGTCGAGCGGAAGATCATTTCGCCGGCGCTACGGGCTGCGCGCAGCGCGATATTCAGCATGGGCTGCATGGATGTTCACCTGGGTCGTTAAAGAAAGCCGGCCATTCTAGCAGAAAAGCGCCTGGGTTGAAGTACAACCTGCGTCTTGCGTGGCGCAAGCTGGAGTGCTTCTGTAAGATTTGCCGCTCTATGTCGTCTGTGTGAGTGCTTGCGGTGCTGGAAAATATTCGCGTTGTGTTGGTGGGTACCAGTCATCCGGGCAATATCGGTGGCGCCGCGCGGGCCAAGAAAAACATGGGGCTGTCGCGCCTGGTGCTGGTCGATCCGCAGGATTTCCCCAGCAGCGAGGCGGTGGCGCGGGCATCCGGCGCCAGCGATATCCTCGATACGGCGCAAGTCGTGGCGACTCTGGAAGAAGCGCTGGTTGGCTGCAGTCTGGTGCTCGGCACCAGTGCGCGTGATCGGCGTATTCCCTGGCCCTTGCTCGATCCCCGTGAGTGCGGCGTGACAGCCTGCGAGCAGGCGGCGCAGGGGGGTGAGGTGGCCTTGGTGTTTGGTCGTGAGTATGCCGGGCTGACCAACGAAGAATTGCAGCGCTGCCATTTCCATGTGCATATTCCTTCTGATCCCGAGTTCAGTTCGTTGAATCTGGCGGCGGCGGTTCAGGTGTTGGCTTATGAGGTGCGCATGGCCTGGCTGGCGGCGCAGAATCAGCCGACCAAGACACTCAAGCTGGAAACCACGGCGATCCAGAGCTCGCAGCCGGTTACCGCGGATGAGCTGGAGTCCTTCTATGCGCATCTGCAGGAGGCGTTGGTCGAGATAGGTTTTCTCGATCCGGCCAAGCCGCGGCATTTGATGAGTCGCTTGCGCCGCCTGTACGGGCGCAGCGCGGTGAGCAAGTTGGAAATGAATATCTTGCGCGGCATCTTGACGGAAACCATCAAGGCGGCGCGTGGTGAGCACCATAGGCAGGGGAAGGCAGATGTTTGAGCGCATGCAAGAGGATATCCAGAGCGTATTCCACCGTGATCCGGCGGCGCGCAATGCCTTCGAGGTAGTGACCTGCTATCCCGGTTTGCATGCGGTCTGGTTGCATCGCTTGGCGCATGCTTTGTGGGTGCGTGGTTGGAAATGGCTGGCGCGGGTGGTATCGAATTTCGGGCGCTGGCTCACTGGCATTGAAATCCATCCGGGGGCGAAGATTGGCCGGCGCTTCTTTATCGATCACGGCATGGGCATCGTTATCGGCGAGACCGCCGAGATCGGCAATGATGTGACGCTCTACCAGGGCGTTACCCTGGGTGGCACCAGCTGGAACAAGGGCAAGCGTCACCCGACCCTGGAAGATGGTGTGGTGGTGGGGGCGGGGGCCAAGGTGCTCGGGCCTTTTACGGTCGGTGCCGGGGCCAAGATCGGCTCCAATGCCGTGGTGACCAAGGCGGTGCCTGCCGGTGCTACTGCGGTGGGGATTCCGGGGCGGATCATCCTCAAGTCGGATGACGAGCAGGAGGCCAAGCGTAAGGCGATTGCCGAGAAGCTGGGTTTCGATGCCTATGGCGTCAGTCAGGACATGCCCGACCCCATCGCGCGGGCCATTGGTCAGCTGCTCGATCACCTGCATGCCGTCGATGGGCGTCTCGAGGGTATGTGCGGCGCGCTCAAGTCCTTGGGCAGTGACTACTGCGCCAAAGATCTGCCAGTGCTGCGTGACGAGGACTTTGCCGGGGTGGTCAAAGAGGTCGACGACAAGCCGGCTGCTTGATGGTGCGCGCCAGGGCATTTTGTTATGCTGCGCGCCCTCCGTGCGCGCTAATCCCGACTAAAGCCATAGGTCTTATAGTTGACTTAAATACTCGGGAATTGCATACTCGCCGCATATTGTGATCACGCGGTAATTCTCCATGCGACTGACCACCAAGGGCCGTTACGCCGTTACCGCCATGCTTGATCTGGCGTTGCACGCACAGCGTGGTCCGGTGTCTTTGGCCGATATTTCCGAGCGCCAGGGTATTTCCCTCTCCTATCTGGAGCAGCTGTTCGCCAAGTTGCGCCGCGGCAATCTGGTTTCCAGTGTGCGCGGGCCGGGTGGCGGCTACCAGTTGTCGCGGGATATGCAAGGCATCCAGGTGGCCGAGGTTATCGATGCGGTCAACGAGTCGGTGGATGCCACCCGTTGCCAGGGGCAGGGTGATTGCCACTCCGGCGATACCTGCCTGACCCACCATCTGTGGTGCGACCTCAGTCAGCAAATCCACGAGTTCCTTAGTGGCATCAGTCTGGCCGATCTGGTCGGCCGCCGCGAAGTGCAAGAAGTCGCCCAGCGCCAGGATCAGCGCCGTTGCAGTGGCAGGACGCCCCATCTGGATAAGATCGAAGCGTCCGCCGTCGATTGAGCGCAAGACGCCGGCCGGCAGGCCTGATACCTGATTAGGAGAGAATGAATGAAATTGCCGATTTACCTTGATTATTCCGCTACCACACCGGTCGACCCGCGTGTCGCGCAGAAAATGAGCGAATGCCTGCTGGTGGATGGCAACTTCGGTAACCCGGCGTCGCGCTCCCATGTGTTTGGCTGGAAGGCTGAGGAAGCGGTAGAGAATGCTCGCCGTCAGGTCGCCGAGCTGGTCAATGCCGATCCGCGCGAGATCGTCTGGACCTCTGGTGCCACCGAATCCGACAACCTGGCTATCAAGGGCATTGCCGACTTTTACAAGAGTAAAGGCAAGCACCTGATCACCTCGAAGATCGAGCACAAGGCGGTGCTGGATACCATGCGCCAGCTGGAGCGTGAAGGCTTTGAGGTGACCTATCTCGAGCCGGGCGAAGATGGCCTGATCACCCCGGCCATGATCGAGGTGGCGCTGCGTGATGACACCATTCTGGTGTCGATCATGCACGTGAACAACGAAATCGGCACCATCAACGACATCGCTGCTATCGGTGAGCTGACCCGCTCGCGCGGCGTGTTCTTCCATGTCGATGCTGCCCAGTCCACCGGCAAGGTGGCCATCGATCTGGACAAGCTCAAGGTCGATCTGATGTCGTTCTCGGCGCACAAAACCTACGGTCCCAAGGGTGTTGGCGCGCTCTACGTACGGCGCAAGCCGCGCGTGCGTCTGGAGGCCCAGACCCATGGTGGCGGTCATGAGCGCGGCATGCGCTCCGGCACCCTGGCGACTCACCAGTGCGTCGGCATGGGTGAGGCCTTCCGTATTGCCAAGGAAGAAATGCTCCAGGAGAACCAACGCATCCTGGCCCTGCGCGAGCGCTTCTTCCAGCAGCTCGAGGGCATGGAAGAGTTGTATATCAACGGCTGCATGACGGCCCGTATACCGCACAACCTTAACCTCAGCTTCAACTATGTCGAGGGCGAGTCCCTGATCATGGCGCTGAAGGATCTGGCGGTTTCCTCCGGTTCGGCCTGTACCTCGGCCTCCCTGGAACCCTCCTATGTGTTGCGTGCCCTGGGGCGTAACGACGAGCTGGCACACAGCTCGATCCGTTTCAGCTTCGGCCGCTTCACCACTGAAGAAGAAATCGACTATGCCGCGCAGAAGGTTCGCGAGGCGGTCACCAAGCTGCGCGAGTTGTCGCCGCTGTGGGATATGTTCAAAGAGGGTGTGGATCTGTCCAAGGTTGAGTGGGCGGCACACTAAGGCTGCCAACGGTAGCCCCTGATCAGAGAGGAATTGCAGCATGGCTTACAGTGAAAAGGTCATTGACCACTACGAGAACCCGCGCAACGTCGGCAAGATGGATGCGGAAGATCCGGATGTTGGCACCGGCATGGTCGGCGCGCCGGCCTGTGGTGACGTGATGCGTCTGCAGATCAAGGTCAACGAGCAGGGCGTGATCGAAGACGCCAAGTTCAAGACCTATGGCTGCGGTTCGGCCATCGCTTCCAGCTCCCTCGCCACCGAGTGGATGAAGGGTAAGACCCTGGATGAAGCGGAAACCATCAAGAACACCCAGCTGGCCGAAGAGCTTGCTCTGCCGCCGGTGAAGATCCACTGCTCGGTACTCGCCGAAGACGCCATCAAGGCGGCTGTGCGTGACTACAAGCAGAAGAAAGGTTTGCTCTAAGGAGGTTTGTCGATGGCTATCAGCATGACCCAAGCTGCCGCTCAGCACGTGCGCCGCTCCCTGGACGGGCGTGGCAAGGGCGAGGGTATCCGCCTGGGTGTACGCACCACGGGCTGCTCTGGCCTGGCTTATGTGCTGGAGTTTGTCGATGAGGCCGCGAGCGAGGACCAGGTGTTCGAGAGTCACGGGGTCAAGGTGATTATCGATCCCAAGAGCCTGGTGTACCTCGACGGTACCGAGCTGGACTTCGTCAAAGAAGGTTTGAACGAAGGCTTCAAGTTCAACAATCCTAACGTGCGCGGCGAATGTGGCTGCGGCGAGAGCTTCAATATCTGAGGCCTTTGTGGGTAGTCCTTGTCACTTCGCTTTGTTCGACCTGCAGCCGAGTTTCCGCCTGGATGCCGAGTTGCTGGCTGCGCGCTACCGTGAGTTGGCGCGCAATGTTCACCCCGATCGCTTTGCCGATGCCTCCGAGCGCGAGCAGCGCCTGGCTCTGGAGCAGTCCGCCAGCCTCAATGAGGCCTACAGCACCCTGAAGAGCGCGCCGCAGCGTGCGCGCTATCTGCTGGCGCTGCGCGGGCCCGAACTGCCCCTGGAAGTGACGGTGCAGGATCCGGCTTTTCTGCTGCAGCAGATGCAGCTGCGCGAAGAGCTGGAAGATTTGCAGGACAGTGCAGATCTGGCCGGTGTCGCCGCGTTCAAGCGGCGCCTGAAGGTTGCTCAGGACGAGCTCAACGAAAATTTTGCGGTTTGCTGGGACGACCCGCAGCAGCGTGAGCAGGCCGAGCGCCTGATGCGTCGCATGCAGTTTCTCGACAAGCTTTCCCACGAGGTTCGCCAGCTGGAAGAGCGCCTCGACGATTAACGCTCGCGCATCCCCAGGGTGCGCCTGATAGCCAGAAGCATTGATTAACCATGGCCCTACTGCAGATCGCTGAGCCCGGACAAAGCCCCCAGCCCCACCAGCGTCGTCTGGCGGTCGGCATTGACCTGGGCACCACCAATTCGCTGGTTGCTGCTGTGCGCAGCGGCCTGTCTGCACCCCTGGCCGATGCCGCGGGGCGGGTGATTATGCCCTCGGCGGTGCGTTATCACGCCGAGCGTGTCGAGGTGGGCGAGGTTGCCAAGCTGGCTGCCTCCAGCGATCCGCTCAATACCGTGCTGTCGGTCAAGCGTCTGATGGGGCGCGGCCTGGCTGACGTCAAGCAGTTGGGCGAGCAATTGCCTTACCGCTTTGTCGATGGCGAATCCCATATGCCGTTTATCGACACCGTGCAGGGGCCGAAAAGCCCGGTCGAGGTGTCGGCCGATATCCTCAAGGTGCTGCGTCAGCGCGCCGAGGCGACCCTGGGTGGCGAGCTGGTGGGTGCGGTGATCACGGTGCCGGCCTATTTCGATGATGCCCAGCGTCAGGCCACCAAGGATGCCGCGCGCCTGGCTGGCTTGAGTGTGCTGCGCCTGCTCAACGAGCCAACTGCCGCAGCCGTGGCTTATGGCCTGGATCAGCATGCCGAAGGTCTGGTCGCTATCTATGACCTGGGCGGCGGCACCTTCGATATTTCCATTCTGCGCCTGACTGGCGGCGTCTTCGAAGTGCTGGCCACCGGTGGCGATAGCGCCCTCGGTGGCGACGATTTCGATCATGCGATTGCCGGCTGGATGGTCGAACAGGCCGGGGTTTCCTCCGATCTCGATCCGACGCAGCAGCGCCTGTTGCTGGAGGCCGCTTGCGCCGCGAAAGAAGCGCTGACTGGCAGTGCCGAGGCGGCCCTGACTTACGGCGACTGGCAGGGCAGCCTGAGCCGCGAACAGTTCGATAGCCTGATTGAACCGATGGTTGCGCGCAGCCTCAAGGCCTGCCGGCGCGCCGTGCGCGATGCGCTTATCGAGCTGGAAGACATCAAGGCAGTGGTCATGGTCGGCGGTTCGACCCGTGTGCCGCGGGTGCGTGAGGCGGTGGCCGAGTTGTTCGGGCGTGAGCCGCTGACCGATATCGACCCGGATCAGGTGGTGGCCATCGGCGCGGCGATTCAGGCCGATGCCCTGGCGGGCAACAAGCGTGGTGATGGTGAGGAGCTGCTGCTGCTGGATGTGATCCCGCTGTCGCTCGGCCTGGAAACTATGGGCGGGTTGATGGAGAAGGTGATTCCGCGCAACACCACCATTCCCGTGGCGCGTGCCCAGGATTTCACCACCTATAAGGATGGCCAGACGGCCATGCTGATTCATGTGCTGCAGGGCGAGCGCGAGCTGATCAGCGACTGCCGCTCTCTGGCGCGCTTCGAATTGCGCGGCATTCCGCCCATGGTGGCCGGTGCGGCGAAGATTCGCGTGACCTTCCAGGTGGACGCCGATGGCTTGCTCAATGTGGCTGCCCGCGAGCTGGTTTCCGGGGTGGAGGCTAGCATTCAGGTCAAGCCATCCTATGGCCTGACCGATGGCGAAATCGCCCGTATGTTGCAGGATTCCTTCCAGAACGCCGGGGGTGACAAGGTTGCCCGGGTGCTGCGTGAGCAGCAGGTGGATGCCCAGCGCTTGCTGGAGGCGGTTGAGGCCGCTTTGCTGGCCGATGGCGAGCGTCTGCTGGAAGCCGATGAGCGCCTGGCTATCGAGGCGCAGATGCAGCAGTTGCGCGA
>DASUOY010000415.1:0-2014 GCA_036276395.1 Pseudomonas sp. | reverse complement strand
TCGGCGCAGCTGGGTTTTCTACTCTGCGCACTGCTGGCTGTCTGGTTGACGCCCATAATCGGCGGCGGCTGGATGATCGTGACCTCAGGGGCGGTATGTGCACTGGCGCTACTGCTGATACCGCTGTCAAACAATATCCTTGTTATCGGCGCATTGCTGACCCTGCTGGCAGGCACGGCTGCAACGGTCTTTGTGCCGATGGTCGATGTCATTGCCAGGGTCACGGCCTACCGCTACCGGGGTTTGGCCATGGGCCTGGTATCCAGCGGGACCAGTTATGGCGTTGCGCTCAACAGCCTGCTGGTGCCCCTGTATGCTGCGCAAGGTGAATGGCGCAGCGTCTGGTGGTGGGTGGGCCTGCTCACGGTGGCAATGGCCCTGCTGGTGCTGATGGTGTTCAAGAAAGGCGGCTTGCTCAGTGCAACCGTGCCGCCGACCGTAACGCCCATGCCCGTCGAGCTGGCAGTTCCAAGCAAGCGCTTAGCGCTGATAAAACCCTGGGTATTGCTGATCTGGTCGATGAATTTCTTGATCGGGTTTGCCACCTTTCCGTTCCAAACCTACCTCTCGTCCTATCTGCGCACCGAGCTGGGTTTTGACGTGCAGTTCAGCGCTCAAGTTTGGGCCGTGATCGGCTTCGTTGGCATGTTCGCGGGGCTGGCCGTCGGTTGGCTCTCAGACCGCACCGGGTTACGCGCCACCATGTTGCTGGTATATGGCTGCGTGGTAACGGCGGCACTGATATTCGTGATACATCCCTCAGGTCATTGGCCATTAGTCGCTGCGGGGCTGTTCTCTACAGCCTTTTATCCAATCTTCGGCCTTATCCCCGCTTACGTTTCCAAACTGGCATCATCCAGCGCAATGGCTGTATCCATATTTGGTGTAGCCAACGTGATGCAAGGCTCTGGCGGCATGCTCGGCAACTACGGTGCAGGGCTGTTGGCCAATTACAGCGGCAGCTTTGCTGGGGTGTACGCCACCATTTGCGGCGTGGGTGTAGTGCTGATCATGTTGACCCTAAAGCTTCCCAAGGAAGCCCCGGCAGCTACATCAACCGGTTTAGCCGTGAACTATCCGAAGGCGAGTTAGTGATTTGCTAGTAACCGGCAAGCTATCGGTTCAGACCATGCTTTGATATTTCTGACCGGCCGCATCAGCCGAAAGCTGCCTTCTACCTCGGAAAACTTCTGATTTAGCCCTGATGCAACGCGCGGTAATGGCTCGGCGCCATACCTACGACTTTGCGAAACAAGCGCGAGAAGTAATACACATCGTCGTAACCCAGCTGCTCGGCCACCTGGCGGATGCCCTGCTGGCCTTCGTCGAGCAGGCGGCAGGCGTGGGCCATCTTCAGCTGGATAAAGTCCTGGATCGGCGCATGCCCGGTCAGGGCGCGGTAGGTCTTGGCGAAGTGAAAGCGCGACAGCTTGAACTGCGCGGCCAGCTCATCAAGGTTTAGCGAGTCATGCAGATGGGCGCGCATCACCGCCTGTACCGCGTCCACATCCAGCACCCGTCCGGATTTCAGGGTGGCGCGCGCCGGCAGCACCGCCAGGGAGGTCAACAGCACCTGCAACTGGTGCGCGGCGTGGACAAAGTGCGGCAGATTCAAGCCCTGCTTGCGCAGATTGAGCAGCGCATCGAACTCGGCGAGCAAGCGCGGCTGCACGCCGATGCGCCACAGTGGCCCCGCCCCCAGGGGCTTGAGGAAGTCCGCCACCAACTCGCCATCGAAGTGCACCCAGTACAGCGTCCAGGGTTTGTGCGGGTCGGCGCCGTAGGTATGGGCGACACCCTTGGGCAGTAGCAATAGATCACCGCCGCTGACCGCCAATCGTCCATCCTCGCTCTCCAGCCAGCCCTGGCCGGCGCGGCAGTAGATCAGCAGATGATCCTCAGGCTGAGCACGCTGCATGCGATGCCCCAGGGCCTCGGGGTAGAAGCCCAAAGCCAGCGGGTAGCAACCCTGCGCCAGTGGGCTGCGGGCCAGCAGGCGGCGCAGCCTGGGCGG
>DASUOY010000414.1:0-3515 GCA_036276395.1 Pseudomonas sp. | reverse complement strand
CCAGCACGTTGATAAAACGTGTGGTCTTGCTCAACCCCAGGTTGCTGGCCAGCCGCTCGGCGTCCAGGCGCACGGCCTGGATATCCAGACGTTGAGCCATGGCCAGGCGCTCGACATCCGGCAACTGCTCAGGCTTAGCCGGCAACTCGGGCAGGCGCTCGGGCAGCTGGAAGTCGAGTTGCGCGCCCCACAGGCCGAGAAAGCGGGTCAACTGCTCACGGCTCTGCACCCGGGCCTGCTCGGCGCGGATCAGGTTGAGCCCGGCATCGGCATAGAAGCTCTGCTCCTGGGCCCGTTGCAGCACGCTGTAGTTACCCACCGCGGCCAGCCGCCGGGCCAGCTCAGCCGACGCTTCGGCCGCCTGCATCACCTGCTGCATATAAGCCAGGCTTTCCTGCGCCGCCACCGCGCGGTACCAGGCCTTGCGGGCCTGGCTGGCCAGTTCGAACAAAGCCAGGCTGGTCTGTCGTTGCACCTGCTCGAAGCGCTTGGCCTCCATGCCGGAGGTCAGCGGCATGGCCAGCAAACGCGCCAGATTGATATGCAGGCCGCGCTCGTACTCCACCTCGCTGCCCTTCTCCAAACGCCCGAAGGAAAAGCCCGGATTGGGGATGCGCCCGGCCTGCACGCGCTCGGCTTCGCTGATGCCCAGCTGATCGAAACTTGCCTGCAAGTCGCGGTTATTCAGCAAGGCGACCTGCACCGCAGTGTCCGCCGTCAGCGGCTCGGCCAGCAGCTCGGCAACCCGATCGGCCACCTGGCCACGCTGCTCGGGGGTTTTCACCCAGGTCACCTGCTTGTCCAGCTGTTGGCCGGCCTGCTCCACCTGGGTGAAACCGCCGTCCTGGCTAAAGCTGGCGCAGCCGCTCAGCAGAACCAGCATTGCGCAAAGCCCGGCGCGGCTCGTCATACCACGGGATTTAGTGATGGCCATGGTGCGGCTCCATAGGCTTGGCCGAAGGCTCGACAGCCGGTTCGGCGGGCGGCGACTCCCCGGGTTCCTGGGTATAGGGTTCCTGGGCATAGGTGCGCCAGCCGCCGATACGGCCGACCAGGTCATTGGCCTCGCGCCAGTTGTGCAGCGGTTGCTCGCTAAAACCCTGGTAAGCCTTGAGCGGCGATTGATAGTGCACAGCCGGCGTGGCGGCCTGGGCGTCCAGCGGGTCGGGCGGCTCGGCCCAGGCGCCAACGGGTAGCGCCAGCACGGCCAGCCAGGCAAAGGCCCGCCAGCCGACAAAGGAAAAACGCATCATCGAATACTCTCGCGTGCAGCGGTGCTGCCTGCGCAGTACAGGCGAACACCGGCTAGTAGCTAAATACGCGTAGCGCGAGCCTAGAACGGCAGGCAATCAACGCGCGGTTTGGCTTAGGCGAGAAACAGGCGGGGGGGTCTTTCGGGGGTTTCGGCGATAAAGCCGACGAACTGATCCAGGCGCGCCAGGGACGGCTCGAGGCTTTGCAGCTGGGGATTGCCGACAAGCACGGAACTCAGCGCCACCGCGCCGACGCAAAAGGCGCAGAGGCTGCACAGGCTGTTATCGACCTGTTGCACGGAGGAACTGGCGCCGGCGTGATGCTGGCCATGATCAAACGCAGCATCCTGTTCAACCGGGGCCACCGCAGCCGGGTGATGCGCCGCCATCTGCTGGGCTAGCGCGCCATTTTGCTGGTTCAGCGCGCAAAGCTGCATGCCGATGGCCGCCATGCTCTGCGCCGGGAGGGCGAGCATCAGCATCCAGATCAGGGCAATTCGCAAAGGGCGCATGGCGGTGGGGCTGTCTACGGCAAGGTGGATGAAGCGGATTATCCACCGATTCGGCGCCTTGTCCATCCTGGCGCCGCGCAACTGGGCATAGCCTGCCGCCAATGGGTCGACTTCCATAAGGGGTCGCCTGCCACAAGCCGCGCAGGCTAATCTGTAGCAAGCCTGTAAATGCTGCCTGGACGCCGCTATGGGCGACTGCCCACTCTCTCCATGGAATCTACTTATGCGGCACCTCGTGCTACTCGTGCTGCTGACGCTATCGGCGCTGGCCCACGCCCAGGACCCCATACGCATCGGCGCGCCATTGCCACTCAGCGGCCCCTTGGCCCCCGAGGCGGCCAAGCAGCAGCGCGGCTATGACCTCTGGGCCGAGGTGGTCAACCAGGCTGGCGGCATCAATGTCGGCGGCAACTGGCGCAAGGTGAAAATTCACTACCTGGATTATCACTCCGATGCCGAGCAAGCCCGCACCGGCACCGAACGCCTGATCACCCAGGAGCATGTGGACTTTCTGTTCGCCCCCTACGGCTCGGCGGCGGCCCGCGATGCCTCGGCGATCAGCGAGAAATACCAGATACCGATGATCGCGGTCACCGCCTCGGCGGTGCAGACCTTTAGCCGCGGCCACAAGTACATATTCGGCACCTTTACCCCCAATGAAACCCTGACCGAATCTCTTGGCGACCTGATCAAGCAGCAACTGCCGCAAGTGGACAAACTCGCCATCATCGCCCGCGACGATCTGTTCCCCCTGTCGATCGCCCGAGAAATGGCGGTTTCCGCACAGAAGCGCGGTATCCGCAAGATCTTCTATGACAGCTACGCCATTGGCACTAGCGACCACCGCGCCATGCTGCGCCGCTTGCAGGCCAGCGAGGCGCAGTGGATTTTCGCCGCAGGCTACACCGCCGACCTCATCCAACTGCGTCAGCAAATGGCCGAGCTGGGCATAGCGGCGCCCGTGATAACCATGATCGCGGCCCCGGCCTACCAGCAATTTATCGACGAAACCGGGCAACTGGCCGAAAACATCACCAGCGCGGCCTGGTGGCACCCCGCCGCGCAATACAGCGGCAAGGATGTTTTCGGCTCCAGCGCCAACTTTGTCCGCCTGTTCCGCCAGCGCTACAGCAGCACGCCCGACTACGTCGAAGCCTCGGCGGCCCTGGCCGGTGCCCTGCTGCAGATGGCCATCGAACGCGCCCAATCCACCGACCGGCAAAAGGTTCGCGACGCACTGGCAGCACTGGATGAGCCAACCTTCTGGGGCCCGGTGAGATTCGGCAGCAACGGCCAGCTCGACTCCCTGACACCGCCGGTGTTCCAGATCCAGAACGGCAAGGCGGTCATCCTCTTCCCCCTGGATATCGCCCAGGGCGTGCTGCAGCAAGGGGTGCGCACCCAGCCCTAGCAGGTCGTTGAAAAACTATCTGCTAGGGCTGCCGCCCCGCCAACAGCCGCGTCGCCCCTTGGGGTTTCTGGCAATACCAGAACACCCGGCTCACGCCACGGGTGATCGCCACATAGGCCAGGCGCAGGCTTTCGTCCTGCATGGCCTGGTCGTAGCTGTTACTGAAGAAGCCCGAGTAGGCGTACAGCGCATTGCGCAGCGGGTGCGCCTCGGGCGGCAGGCAGTCGTCGAGGATAATCGCCACCTCGGCCTGCAGGCCCTTGGCGCGGTGAATGGTCAGGGCCTTGACCGGCAGTTGCTTGCCCAGTTGCGCGGTGATGGCCTGCAGGGGCTCGTTGC
>DASUOY010000413.1:0-4382 GCA_036276395.1 Pseudomonas sp. | reverse complement strand
GCTTCAACACCGCCCTGGAAGCCACCAACACCGAGGCGTTCTGCATCTCCTGCCATGAGATGCGCGACAACGTCTATGTCGAACTGAAAGACACCATTCACTACAACAACAGGTCCGGAGTGCGCGCCACCTGCCCGGACTGCCACGTACCGCACAAATGGACCGACAAGATCGCGCGCAAGATGCAGGCCTCCAAGGAGGTGTGGGGCAAGATTTTCGGCACCATCAACACCCGCGAAAAATTTATCGCCCAGCGCCGCGAGCTGGCCGAACACGAATGGCTACGCCTGAAAAGCAACGACTCGCTGGAGTGCCGCAACTGCCACAACTTCGAGTTTATGGACTTCACCAAGCAGAGCCCACGCGCCCGGCAGATGCACTCCACCGCCCTGGCCGCAGGGCAGGCCACCTGCATCGATTGCCACAAGGGCATCGCCCACCGGCTGCCAGATATGAGCGGGGTGCCGGGCTGGTAACGCGAAAGTTAAAGCGGCGCGTCGGGCCGGCGCGAAGGATGGTCGCCGTAAATTGCGGCCATAAAAAAAACGGGAGCCCAAACGGGCTCCCGTACTCATTCTCAGAGAAATGCCGACGCAGACCTCAAATCCGCACCAGCTACAACCTCACCTGCGTTCCCGAAGAAACGCAGGCGCTAGTGTGGCAAAAAACGCCACGGCGCTTCGTTTAGCTTTGTTGCCGCAGTGCAAAGAAATGTAACCGCCAGCACCCGCTGGCTGCACGGCACGGCGCGCGGCACAATGGCGCGATGAACAACTCCTACCTTCCAGCCTGCTGCAGCCCCTTGAGCGATCACTGGCCATTGCCGCAGCGGCTGCCCGGCGTGCAGCTGATCAGCACCCGCTTCGACCCCGCCCGCCTGGATGGCGAAGACTTCCAGCGCTGCGCCATTGCCCCGGTGCCCGGGGTGGCCAAGCGCCAAGCGGAATACCTGGCCGGCCGCCTATGCGCCCGCGCGGGCCTGCAACGCCTGACTGGAACCGCCCACGTGCCGGGCATTGGCGCAGACCGCGCGCCGCAGTGGCCGGCCGCTGTAACCGGCTCGATCAGCCACGGCAGCGGCTGGGCCGGCGCCCTGGTCGGCCACGCCAGCGCTTGGCGCGGCCTGGGCCTGGACGTGGAAAAGCTGCTACCCGCCGCGCGCGCCGAACGCCTGGCCGCGGAAATCCTTACCCCGGCAGAGCTGCTGCGCCTGCAAGAGCTGCCCGCCGAGCAACGCGCGCACCGCATCAGCCTGACCTTCTCGCTCAAGGAAAGCCTGTTCAAGGCCCTCTACCCCCTGGTGTTGCGCCACTTCTACTTGCAGGATGCCGAGCTGCTTAGCGTCAGCCCAGACGGCGCCGCCAGCCTGCGCCTGCTGATCGACCTGCATCCCGAGTGGCCGGCCGGCAGCCAGTTGAGGGGGCAATTCGCCGAATTCGAGGGTTATCTGCTCAGCCTGGTCAGCATCCCCGCCTGATCGGCTGCGCGGCCCGCCCCAATGCCACGGGCAAATCCGTTAAACTCCCGGCATTGCCGCCTGGAGTGCCCTATGCGCGAAGATTTGAATCAAGGCCTGATCGATTTCCTCAAGGCCTCGCCGACCCCCTTTCATGCCACCGCCAGCCTGGCTCAGCGTCTGGAAAGCGCCGGTTTCCAACACCTCGACGAGCGCGCCAGCTGGCACACCGAAGCCGGTGGCCGCTATTACGTAACCCGCAACGACTCCTCGATCATCGCCTTCAAGCTGGGCCAGCGCGCACCGCTGGACGGCGGTCTGCGCCTGGTCGGCGCCCACACCGACAGCCCCTGCCTGCGCGTCAAGCCGCAGCCCGAGCTGCAACGCCAGGGTTTTTTCCAGCTCGGCGTGGAAGTCTATGGCGGCGCCCTGCTCGCCCCCTGGTTCGACCGCGACCTGTCCCTGGCCGGGCGCGTGACCTACCGCCGCGACGGTAAGGTGGAAAGCCAGCTGATCGACTTCCAGCTGCCCATCGCCATCATCCCCAACCTGGCCATTCACCTGAACCGTGAAGCCAATCAGGGCTGGGCGATCAATGCGCAGAACGAACTGCCGCCGATCCTGGCCCAGCTGGCCGACCCGGAAGCGGCGGATTTCCGCGCCCTGCTCACCGAGCAACTGGCCCGCGAGCATGACTTCAGCGCCGATGCGGTGCTCGACTACGAGCTGAGTTTCTACGACACCCAGGCCGCCGCCGTGATCGGCCTGAACGGCGACTTTATCGCCGGCGCGCGCCTGGACAACCTGCTGTCCTGCTATGCCGGCCTGCAAGCGCTGCTCGCAGCACCCGATGAGGAAAGCTGCGTACTGGTCTGTACCGACCACGAGGAAGTGGGCTCCAGCTCGGCCTGTGGCGCCGATGGGCCGATGCTCGAACAGGTGCTGCGCCGCGTACTGCCCCAGGGCGACGACTTCGTGCGCAGTATCCAGCGCTCCTTGCTGGTATCCGCCGACAACGCCCATGGCGTGCACCCCAACTACGCCGACAAGCACGACGAAAACCACGGCCCCAAGCTCAACGCCGGCCCGGTGATCAAGATCAACAGCAACCAGCGCTACGCCACCAACAGCGAAACCGCCGGCTTCTTCCGCCACCTGTGCCTGGAAAACGAAGTGCCGGTGCAGAGCTTCGTCACCCGCAGCGACATGGGGTGCGGCTCCACCATCGGCCCGATCACCGCCAGCCAGCTGGGCGTGCGCACCGTGGATATCGGCCTGCCGACCTTCGCCATGCACTCGATCCGCGAGCTGGCCGGCAGCCATGACCTGGCCCATCTGGTGAAAGTGCTGACCGCCTTCTATTCCAGCCCCGAGCTGCCCTAAAGCTGGCCGCCACAACCGCTAGAGCTTGAACTGCTGCCGATAGGCCACCGGGGTCAACCCGGTGACCCGCTTGAAGCTACGGCGAAAGCTCGACTCGTCGCTAAAGCCCAGCGAGTCGCTGATACGGCTGATCGAGTCGCCAGTGAGGATCAGCCGTTCGCCGGCCTGGTTGAGCTTGATCAGCCGCACATGGTCGGCCACGGCATGCCCCGTCAGCGCCTTGACCCGGCGCGCCAGGGTGCGCGCCGTGAGCGCCAACTGCTCCGCCAGCTGCTGCACGCCGAGCTGCTGCGCCGGCAACTTCTCCACCAACAGATGCAGACGGCGCAGCAGCGGATCGGCCTGCTCCAGCAGGCTGATGGCGCTAAACACCGGAGCGGCCGGCCCGGGCCGGGGCAAGACCATCAGCTTGGCGATCTCGCGATAGACCGGCACACCCAGCTCGCGCTCGATCAAGGCCTTGGCGATCAACAGGTAACCGCTGACCCCGGAAGCCGTGGCGCTCTGCCGGTTGAATACCTGGGTCTGCTGGAACTGCCAATTCACCTGGGGAAAGCGCCCCTGCAGGCTGTCCGCCAGCCACCAGGTGGCGGTCGCCGTTTCTCCATTCAAGCGCCCGCTCTGGGCCAGCAGGCACACCCCGGTGCAATAACTCCACAGCTGGGTTTGCTGATCCAGTTGGGCCAGGGCGCGGATCAATTCGCGGTTGAGCATCAAGGCTTGCGCCATCCTGGCCTCCGAGTCCGCCCAGAGCCCGGGGATCAGCACAGCCGTGCAACCCGCCGCGGCCAGGCTGCTGTCCGGCTGCAGGCGCATGCCATGGGCCGAGTCGACTGGCTGAGTATCCAGGCCCACCCAGCAGACCTCGAAGCGCTGCTCGCCGGCCCGCAGGTTGGCGGCGAGCAGCAGGTCGGCGAAGGCGAACAAGCCGGCCGGCATGCAGCCGGGATAGAGCAACAGACCGATTTTCTGGGCTGGCATGAAATGTCCGTTTTATGGCAATTTCTGCCATCCTCCCGCGCCCCGGTGATTTTTACAATCACAGCACCTAAACCGGAGGCCCCTATGAAAATCACCCAAGTGCGCAACGCCACCCTGATCATCGAATTCGGTGAGGTTCGCCTGCTGCTGGACCCCATGCTGGCGGGCGCAGGGCAACTGCCCGGCCTGAAGCTGCTGACCCGCAGCCGCCGGCGCAATCCGCTGGTCGAGTTGCCGGACAATGTCGGCGAACTGCTCGAAGGGGTGACCCATTGCCTGATCACCCATTGCCAGAAAGGCCACTTCGACCACCTCGACCGCGCCGGCGTGCGCTGGCTGCGCGAGCGCCGGCTACCGGTCATCTGCATGGCCGAAGACACCGACTATCTGCGCAGGCTTCGCCTCAATGTCCACCAGGTGCTGTCCGCACAGGCGGCCAGCCCCCTGCTAGGCGGCAGCGTGCGGCCGATTGCCTGCCTGCACGGCGAAGGTCTTATCGGCCGCCTGATGGCCCACGGGCATGGCTACTTTATCCAGATGCCGGGCGAACCCAGCCTCTATA
>DASUOY010000412.1:0-5987 GCA_036276395.1 Pseudomonas sp. | reverse complement strand
CCAACGAAAGCAATCAGGCGCCCAGAAAAAAGCCCGGCTTCTGCCGGGCTTTTTGCTGGCGTGTCACTCAGTACTCGGGGTTGCCGTTGAGCTGAGCTTCGGCGGCCTTGGCCAGGTCCGGCGGCAGGAAGTCCTGGTCCGGATCGTAGTCCGACTTGAGGTATTGCTCCAGGGTTTCCAGGTCGGCCGGGCTAAGGGTGCCGGCGGCCTGCTTCAAGCGCAGGTTGTTGAGGATGTAGTCGTAGCGCGCATCGTTGTAGTTACGCACCGAGCTGTACAGCTGACGCTGGGCATCGAGCACGTCGACGATATTGCGCGTGCCGACCTGGTAGCCGATTTCGGTGGCTTCCAGGGCGCTCTGGTTGGAGATGATCGACTGCTTGCGCGCCTGCACGGTTTCCACATCGGTGTTCACCGCGCGGTGCAGGTTGCGGGTGTTCTGCACCACCTGGCGGCGCAGGCTTTCGCGCAGCTGCTCGCTCTGGTTCAGGCGCTGGTAGGACTCGCGCACCTGGGAGCTGGTCAGGCCGCCGCTGTACAGCGGGATATTCAGTTGCAGGCCGATCGAGCGCTGCTCGACATCGCCGCTAAAGGTCGGCGGGGTGCCGGAGTTGCTGAAGCCGAGGCTGTCGTTGTCGCCTTTCT
Organism: Pseudomonas sp.; assembly: GCA_036276395.1. Lineage (GTDB taxonomy): Bacteria > Pseudomonadota > Gammaproteobacteria > Pseudomonadales > Pseudomonadaceae > Aquipseudomonas. The sequence goes on along the minus strand of DASUOY010000412.1, from coordinate 5,342 downwards.
GGTAGCTGGCCACCGCGTCCAGGGTCGGCGCATGGCCAGACTTGCGCTGGCGCAGGGTCTCTTCGGCGGCGTCGACGGCATAGTTGCTGGCTTGCAGATTGAGGTTCTGCGCCGCTGCGGTGTCGACCCAGGCCTTGGCGTCGTTGGGCGTCGGCGCCAGGATCGGCAGGCTGTGCTCGATGCCTTCCAGCGCAGCGAAGTCGCGGTTGGTCAGGGTGATCAGGGCCTGAAAGGCGTCTTCCACCTGGCGCTGGGCAATGATGCGGTTGGCCCGCGCGGTGTCGAAACCGGCCTGGGCCTCCAGCACGTCGGTCTTGTCCGACAGGCCGACATCGAAGCGCTCGTTGGCCTGATCCAGCTGGCGTTTGAACGCCGCTTCCTCAGCCTTGGTCGAGGCCAGGTTGTCCTGGGCGCGCAGCACCGCGAAGTAGGTTTCGGCGCTCTGCAGAATCAGGTTCTGTTCGGCGGCGGAGAGTTCCAGGGCAGCCTGCTCATTGGTCGCTTCGGCCGCTTGCAACTGGAACCAGCGGTCGGCGCGGAACAGCGGCTGGCTGAGATTGGCCTGGTATGCGGTGCCGCTGCGCGAGCGGGTCACGGCTGGCGAGTCGATCTGGGTGCGGCTGTCGCTCAGGCTGGCCCCGGCCGACAGGTTCGGCAGCAGGCCGGCGCGGGCCTGGGGCACCACTTCGCGGCGGGCTTGATAATCGGCGCGAGCAGCGGCCAGATCGGCATTGTTGTTGGCGGCTTCCTGGTACACCGTGACCAGGTCGGTCTTGCTGGATGCGGGGGCTTGTTCTGCCCAGGCAAAGCCGCTGGAGGCGGCGGCCACGGCTAAAGCCAGAGAGAGTCTGCGCAACATTAGGGTGATCCTGATTTTGGCGGTAATCGGCAAGGCTAAGGGGCCCTGCCAGAGGGGTCAAGCGGTGACTAAGACGCAGTGAGTGTAGTTTGCTACAAGACATGGCATAGGTCGGTGCGAAGGAATCTTGCCTGGCGCATTCGTCATTTTCCGACGCATGGGTCATACAAAATTGACTCGCGGGTTGGTTTTATTGCCGAGGGTTGATTAGACTGGCCGGGTTCTTGTCGGGGTGCCCCTTGTTGTGGGGCTGAGATTGGCAGCTGCCGGATCCCGTTGAACCTGATCAGGTTAAGGCCTGCGTAGGGAACAAGATGTGCTCGTCCTTCCTCAGGCGAGCCCTCTGGCACCGCCTTCGGTGCATCTCGCGCCGCTCATCCATCCAGGTTCGCTCCGACATATCAGCCCTGGAGAGCCTTGATGAGTGCACAACAACAAAAGAATCTGAGTGAATCTGCTCAGGTCGACCAGCAATCGATCCAACCCTTCCCGCGTTCGCAGAAAGTCTATGTACAGGGTTCGCGCCCGGACATTCGCGTGCCGATGCGCGAGATCAGCCTGGACGTGACGCCCACCGATTTCGGCGGCGAGATCAACGCTCCGGTCACCGTCTATGACACCTCCGGCCCCTATACCGATCCGAACGTGACCATCGATGTGCGCCAGGGTCTGGCCGATGTGCGCAGCGCCTGGATCGACGATCGTGGCGATACCGAGAAGCTGCCGGGGCTGTCCTCCGAGTTCGGCCAGCGCCGCCTGAACGACGCCGAGCTGACCGCCATGCGCTTCGCCCACGTGCGCAACCCGCGCAAGGCCAAGGCTGGCAAGAACGTCAGCCAGATGCACTACGCGCGTCAGGGCATCATCACCCCCGAGATGGAATACGTCGCCATCCGCGAAAACATGAAGCTGGCCGAGGCCCGTGAAGCCGGCCTGCTCAACGCGCAGCATGCCGGCCACAGCTTTGGCGCCTCGATTCCGAAAGAAATCACCGCCGAGTTCGTTCGCGAGGAAATCGCCCGCGGTCGCGCCATTATCCCGGCCAACATCAACCACGTGGAGCTGGAGCCGATGATCATCGGCCGCAACTTCCTGGTGAAGATCAACGGCAATATCGGCAACTCGGCGCTCGGTTCTTCGATTGAAGAAGAAGTGGCCAAGCTGACCTGGGGCATCCGCTGGGGCTCGGACACCGTCATGGATCTGTCCACCGGCAAGCATATCCACGAGACCCGCGAGTGGATTATCCGCAACTCGCCGGTACCGATCGGCACCGTGCCGATCTACCAGGCCCTGGAAAAGGTTGGCGGCGTGGCCGAAGACCTGACCTGGGAGCTGTTCCGCGACACCCTGATCGAGCAGGCCGAGCAGGGCGTGGACTACTTCACCATCCACGCCGGCGTATTGCTGCGCTATGTGCCGATGACCGCCAAGCGCGTTACCGGCATCGTTTCCCGTGGCGGCTCGATCATGGCCAAGTGGTGCCTGGCGCACCACAAAGAGAACTTCCTCTACACCCACTTCGAAGACATCTGCGAAATCATGAAGGCCTACGACGTCAGCTTCTCGCTGGGCGATGGCCTGCGTCCGGGCTCGATTGCCGACGCCAACGACGAAGCGCAGTTCGGTGAGCTGGAGACCCTCGGCGAGCTGACCAAGATCGCCTGGAAGCACGACGTGCAGACCATGATCGAAGGCCCTGGCCACGTGCCGATGCAGCTGATCAAGGAGAACATGGACAAGCAGCTGGAGTGCTGTGACGAGGCGCCGTTCTATACCCTCGGCCCGCTGACCACTGACATCGCCCCGGGCTACGACCACATCACCTCGGGCATCGGCGCGGCGATGATCGGCTGGTTTGGTTGCGCCATGCTCTGCTACGTCACGCCCAAGGAGCACCTGGGCCTGCCGAACAAGGATGACGTGAAGACCGGCATCATCACCTACAAGATCGCCGCCCACGCCGCCGACCTTGCCAAAGGCCATCCGGGCGCGCAAATTCGTGACAACGCATTGAGCAAGGCGCGTTTCGAGTTCCGCTGGGAAGACCAGTTCAACCTCGGCCTGGACCCGGACACCGCGCGCAGCTACCACGACGAGACCCTGCCCAAGGACTCGGCCAAGGTGGCGCACTTCTGCTCCATGTGCGGGCCGAAGTTCTGCTCGATGAAAATTACCCAGGAAGTTCGGGTCTATGCTGAAGAGCAACGCATCGCCGCCATCGACCTGGAAGTCGAAGAAGGCATGCAAGCCAAGGCAAAAGAGTTCAAGGCGCAGGGCGCGCAGCTCTACCACAAGGTGTGATGGGGCTTCTGCTAGGCAATTTTGCGTAGCAGTATAAGAGTAACCAGGACGGGCCTTCGGGCCCGTTCGCTTTAAGGGGGGCCATATGCAGCGAGATGATGTTGAGATAAGCGAGCGGGAAGTCTGCTTTAGCGGCTTCTACCAGCTCGATCGCCTGCGCTTGCGCCATCGCCAGTTTGCCGGCGGCATGGGCCCGGAGTTGAGTCGTGAATTGTTCGTGCGCCGCGATGCGGTGTGCGTGCTGCCCTATGATCCGCAGCGTGATTGCGTGGTGCTGATCGAGCAGTTTCGTATCGGCGCCCTGGACAAGAGCGCCAACCCCTGGCTGCTGGAGCTGGTGGCCGGCTTGATCGACAAGGACGAGCAGCCGGAAGAGGTGGCCCGGCGTGAGTCGCTGGAAGAAGCCAATTTACCGTTGACGTCCTTGTGGCCGATCACCCAGTACTACCCCTCGCCGGGTGGCTCGGATGAGCGCGTGCATCTGTTTGTCGGTCGTTGCGACAGTGAGGGTGCGGGCGGTGTGCATGGCCTGGCCGAGGAGGGCGAGGATATCCGCGTGCATGTCTGGCCGCTGGAAGATGCCCTGGATGCGGTCAAGGATGGGCGCATCGACAATGCCGCGAGCATTATCGCCCTGCAGTGGCTGGCGTTGAACCGCGCCGAAGTGCGGGGGTTGTGGTCGTGAATCTGCTGCGCGAGCGCTATCGGGTCGACCTGGTCGAGCTGCAGGCGGCTTGCGAGCTCAACTATGCGCGTCTGATGCAACTGCTGCCGGCCATGCGCGAGCAGCCCGATCTGCAGCCGCGCCGCGTGGCCCTGAGCCAGGGTGAACACCTGCTCGGCGTGCTCGCGCTGGAGGTGGTGGAAAGCTGCCCCTATACCTCCACCATCAAGGTGCGTCAGGAGCACAGCTTGCCCTGGCTGCCGGTGCCGCAGCTGGAGGTGCGGGTCTATCACGATGCACGCATGGCCGAAGTCATAGGCGCGCAAAGCGCCCGGCGCTTTCGCGGCATCTATCCCTATCCCAATGCGGCCATGCACCAGCCGGACGAGAAGACCCAGCTCAATCTGTTTCTCGGTGAGTGGCTGAGCCATTGCCTGGCCTGTGGTCATGAGCTGGAACCGGTGCGCTAGTTGGCGTACAGCTATGCCTGAGGAGGCTTGGCCGCGTGCGCGCAGGCGTGGGACGAACTAGCCTTAGGATGGGCGCTGGACATACAGCGGGCGTTCTGTGAACTATTCCCATTTCGCGGGTTTACCGCCGGTGGGCCTAGCCACCATAATTCATGCATTCCGCTCAAGGAGACGGTCTTGCCGAGCGCGCCTACCGTTACGACTGAAGTTGTTGATTCCTCGGTGCTGCTGGTGCAGCTGTCCGACAGCCATCTGTTCGCCGAAGCGGCAGGCAAGCTGCTGGGCATGGACACCCAGGACAGCCTGCAGCGGGTGATCGAACGGGTGCTGCAGGAGCAGCCGCAGATCGACTTGATGCTGGCCAGCGGCGACCTCTCGCAGGATGGCAGCCAGGCCTCCTACCAGCGCTTTCGCGATATGACCGCGGTGATTGCCGCCCCGGCCCGTTGGTTCCCTGGCAACCACGATGATGTCCCAGCCATGCAGGCCGCCTGCGCGGGCAGCGATCTGCTGGAGCCCATAGTCGATCTGGGTAACTGGCGTATCACCCTGCTCGACTCCTCAATCCCCGGTGCCGTCCCGGGCTACCTCGCCGACGACCAACTGGCGTTGCTGGAGCGGGCGCTGAGCGAGGCGCCGGAGCGCCATCACTTGATTTGCCTGCACCATCACCCGATTTCCATTGGCTGTCGCTGGATGGAGCCCATCGGCCTGCGCAACCCCGAGGCGCTGTTTGCCGTGCTGCAGCGTTTTCGCAATGTGCGCGCGCTGCTCTGGGGGCATATCCATCAGGAACTCGACCAGCAGCGCGATGGCCTGCGCCTGCTGGCTTCGCCGTCCACCTGCGTGCAGTTCGCTCCGGGTAGCGAGGAGTTCCAGGTCGACAGCACGGCGCCGGGCTACCGCTGGTTGCGCCTGTTTGATGATGGTCGCCTGGAAACCGGGGTGTCGCGGGTGACCGGGATCAAGTTCGATATCGATTACAGCGTCAAAGGCTACTGAGTCGGCCGCTGGCCGTGCGCCAGGCGGCTTGCAGCCCGGCGTT
>DASUOY010000411.1:0-5026 GCA_036276395.1 Pseudomonas sp. | reverse complement strand
TAGGCATTGACCCAGTAGTGGTCGCCATTCTTGCTGCGGTTTTTGACGATGCCCATCCATGGCCGGCCCTGCTTGAGGGTGTCCCACATATGCTGGAATACGGCCGCGGGCACGTCCGGGTGGCGTACCAGGTTGTGCGGCGCGCGCATCAGCTCTTCGCGGGAAAACCCGCTGATCTCGATAAAGGCGTCGTTGCAGTAAGTGATCTGGCCTTTGATATCGGTGGTGGAGATCAGCCGCTGTTGGGCCGGGAAGGTGCGTTCACGCTGGGTGATAGGTTGGTTATTGCGCATGGCGTGCTTTATTCCTGTAAGCGTTACCGGTTCTTCGGCCGCTGCTGGCGGAAGTTTAGTCCGCGAAGCATCAATGTGCCGACGCTGGTGAAACCCGGATCGCGCTCTGGCGGGCCGGCTGATTGGGGCTGGGTATGCTGATGAGGGCTGGGGGCGCTCTGTGCGCGCAGTTTAACCCGAAGCGCGTGGCCTGGGCCTTGAGGCCTGCGCTTTACCCGCAGGAGTTGGCGAGTCGGCTATGATGCGCGCCTTGAGGAGAGCCCAATGAATACCCCGCCAAATACCTTGCTACTGCACTGCCGCCCCGGTTTCGAGAACGAGGTGTGTGCGGAGATCGCCGAGCATGCCGCCCGCCTGGACGTTGCCGGTTACGCCAAGGCCAAGCCGAGCACCGCCTGCGCCGAATTTATCTGCAGTGAGGCAGACGGTGCCGAGCGGCTGATGCGCGGGCTGCGCTTCAATCAGCTGATCTTCCCGCGGCAGTGGGCCCGGGGCGTATTTATCGACCTGCCGGAACTGGACCGCATCAGCGTGCTGCTGGCCCATCTGGCCGGCTCCCCGGTGTTTGGCAGCCTGTGGCTGGAGGTGCTGGACACCAACGAGGGCAAGGAGCTGTCGAATTTCTGCAAGAAGTTCGAGGCGCCGCTGCGCAATGCCCTGAGCAAGGCCGGCAAGCTGGTGGAGGATGCGCACAAGCCGCGCCTGTTGCTGACGTTCAAGAGCGGCCGCGAAGTCTTCGTCGGCATGGCCGAGGCGAATAACTCGGCGCAGTGGCCCATGGGCATCCCGCGCCTGAAGTTCCCGCGCGAGGCGCCGAGCCGTTCGACCCTCAAGCTGGAGGAGGCCTGGCATACCTTTATTCCCCGCGAGCAGTGGGATGAGCGCCTGTCCGATGAGATGACCGGCGTCGACCTGGGCGCTGCCCCGGGCGGCTGGACCTACCAGCTGGTCAAGCGCGGCATGCTGGTCACCGCCATCGACAACGGGCCGATGGCCGAAAGCCTGATGGATACTGGCCTGGTAACCCACCTGATGGTCGACGGTTTCACCTGGAAGCCCAAGCAGCCGGTGGACTGGATGGTCTGCGACATAGTCGAGAAGCCCGCGCGCAGCGCCGCCTTGCTGGAAACCTGGATAGGCGAGGGGCTGTGCCGCGAGGCGGTGGTCAACCTCAAGCTGCCGATGAAGCAGCGCTACGCCGAGGTGCGCCGTTTGTTGCAGCGCCTGGAGGAGGGTTTTGCCGAGCGCAAGATCAAGGTGTCGATCGCCTGCAAGCAGCTGTATCACGACCGCGAGGAAGTGACCTGCCATCTGCGTCGGCTGGGCAAATAATCCGCTAACACCTGCACCTCATCGGCTCGTGCTGGGCAAGGCTGTCCAGTAGGTGACCTTTGGGTCAGGTTTGCGCGAGAATAGCCGCCTGTTTCTGGAGCCAACCGATGTCTTTGCAACCTGACGCCATTCCCGATGCCACCCTGGATGCCAGCGGCCTGAATTGCCCCGAGCCGGTAATGATGCTGCACAACAAGGTGCGTGACCTGTCCGCCGGCGGCCTGCTCAAGGTGATCGCCACCGACCCCTCGACCCGCCGCGATATTCCCAAGTTCTGTGTGTTTCTCGGCCATGAACTGCTGGAGCAGAGCGAAGAGGCGGGCACCTACCTGTACTGGATTCGCAAGAAGGCCGACTGATGGGCTGGTATTTCGCTTACGGCTCGAATATGAACCCGGCGCGCATGCAGGCCCGTGGCCTTAGTGTGGCCGAGGCGTTGCCCGGTCAGCTGCCGGGTTACGGCCTGTGCTTTAACAAGCGCGCGGTGGATCGGGCGCCGGGCCGCGCCTACGCCAATATCCGCCATCAGCGCGGTGCCGTAGTGGAGGGCGTGCTCTATCGCCTGCAGGGCGATAACGAAATCGCCAAGCTCGATCCCTTCGAAGGCACGCCCATCTATTACAGCCGTGAGCGCCTGCCGATTCTCACCGCCCAGGGCGTGCAGCCGGCCTGGGTGTATATCGCCAATCCGGCGTTTCGTGAGGAGGGCTTGCTGCCCAGCGCCGATTACCTGGCCCATCTGCTGGCCGGTCGCGAGTGGCTGTCCGCGGCCTACTGGGCGGCGCTGGCGGCCTGGCCGCGCCATCCCGACTAAGAACTGAGCTGGCGCCGCCAGCCTGCCTCAGGCCTTGGCCAGGCGGATACGCTTGCGCGCGCTGCCGGCCAGGCGTACCGCCAGCATCGCCGCGGCGCAGGTCAGGCCCACCACCAGGCCCTGCCACAGCCCGCTCGGGCCGCTGGGCGTGCCGAACCAGTCGCTCAGGCCCAGGGCGTAACCCACCGGCAGACCGATACCCCAGTAGGCGAACAGGGTCAGCAGCATGGTCACTCGGGTGTCCTGATAGCCGCGCAGGGCGCCCACCGCGGTGACCTGCACCGCGTCGGAAAACTGGAACAGCGCCGAGTAGACCAGCAAGGTGGTGGCCACCAGGATCACCGCCGGGTCTGGCGAATAGATCTGCGCGATCTGTTCACGGAACAGCAGCACCAGGCTGGCCGACAGGCAGGCATACACCAGTGCTGTGGCCACGCTGACGCCTGCGGCAAAGCGCGCCGCGCGCGGTTCGCCCCGGCCGAGGGCCTGGCCCACGCGCACGGTGGCCGCCATGCCCAGGGAGTAGGGGATCATAAACACCATGGCGCTGAAGTTCAGGGCGATCTGGTGGCCCGCCACCACGGTGGCGCCCAGGCCGCCGATCAGCAGGGCGATCACGGCGAAGATGCTCGACTCGGCGAACACCGCGATGCCAATCGGCATGCCGACCGAGAGCAGGCGTTTCAGCAGCGCCCAGTTCGGCCAGTCGAAACGGCTGAAGACCTGGCTGCTCTGGTAGGCCGGCGCCCATCTGACCCACCAGAGCATGCTCAGCAACATAAAGCCCATCACCAGCGCCGTGGCCCAGCCACAGCCGACCCCGCCCATGGCCGGCAGGCCGAGCTTGCCGTAGATAAAGATGTAATTGAGCGGGATATTCAGCGCCAGGCCGCACAGGCCCAGGACCATGCTCGGCCGGGTATGGCCGAGGCCGTCGCTGAAACAGCGCAGCACGTGATACAGCGCCACCGCCGGAAAGCCGCAGGCCACCGCGCGCAGATAGCCCATGGACGGCTCGATCAGCGCCGGGTCGACATTCATCAGGGTCAGGATGATCTCGGCGTTCCACAACAGGGCCGCGGCGCAGCCGCCCACTGCCAGCGCCAGCCACAGCGCCTGGCGTACCAGGGGGCCGATATCGGCCTGCTCGCCGGCACCGAAACGCTGGGCGACTTTCGGCGTGGTGGCCAGCAGGATGCCGGTCATCAGCAGAAACACCGGCACCCAGATCGAGTTGCCCAGCGCCACCGCTGCCAGGTCCCGCGGGCTGACGCGGCCGGCCATCACTGTGTCGACGAAGCCCATGGCGGTGTGCGCCAGTTGCGCAATGATGATCGGGATGGCCAGCTTCAGCAGGCTGCACACTTCGGTGCTGGTGCGTTGCAGGCGGGATTCGGCGGGCATGACGGGTATCCGGCAGGGTGTCAGGAGACCGCGCAGTCTACGCCTTGACAGCTTGGTCAGGAAAGCGCGCTGCGCGTGCTTGGCCTGGGCTAATGCGTCGGTTGCGCAAGCATAGCCAAGCGCCCAGGGCGGGTTAGAATGCCGGCCTGATTGGCGTAGACCTGCGCCGCGAACGAACCGGGAACAGATCCTAGATGCGCATAGTTGCTGACGAAAATATTCCCCTGCTCGATGAGTTTTTTGCCGGTTTCGGCGAGATCCGCCGTTTGCCCGGTCGGGCTATTGACGCGGCCGCCGTGGCCGACGCCGAGCTGCTGTTGGTGCGCTCGGTAACCCGGGTCGACCAGGCGCTGCTGCAAGGTAGCAAGGTGCGCTTTGTCGGCACTTGCACCATAGGCACCGATCATCTGGACCTCGACTATTTCCACCAGGCCGGCATCGCCTGGGCCAGTGCGCCGGGCTGCAATGCCCGCGGCGTGGTGGACTATGTGCTGGGTAGCCTGCTGGTATTGGCCGAGCAGCAGGGCGTCGACCTGGCCACGCGCACCTATGGCGTGGTCGGCGCCGGCCAGGTCGGCAGTCGTCTGGTCAAGGTGTTGCGCGCCCTGGGCTGGCGCGTGCTGGTGTGCGATCCGCCGCGGCAGGCGCTGGAGGGCGGCGATTTTGTCGGCCTGCAACAGCTGGTCGAGGAGTGCGATGTGCTGAGCCTGCACACCCCGCTGGAGGCAGACGGCGAACACGCCACCCGCCATCTGTTCGATGCCGCGCGCCTGGCCCAGTTGAAAACCGGCGCCTGGCTGATCAATGCCAGCCGCGGCGCGGTGGTGGACAACCAGGCCCTGCGCCAGTTGCTGCCTTTGCGCGGCGATCTGCAGGTGGTGCTGGATGTCTGGGAAGGCGAGCCGCAGGCCGATGTCGAACTGGCCGCGCTGTGCCGCATTGCCACCCCGCATATCGCCGGCTACAGCCTGGATGGCAAATTGCGCGGCACGGCGCAGATCTATCAGGCGCTGTGCCGGCATCTGGGCGTGGCGCCCAGTGTGGAACTGGCGCAGTTGATGCCGGCGCCCTGGTTAAGCGAGCTCGCGATCGATGCCGCTGCCGATCCGGCCTGGGCCTTGGCCAGCATCTGCCGCGCGGTATATGACCCGCGCCGCGACGATGGGGATTTTCGCCGTAGCCT
>DASUOY010000410.1:0-2811 GCA_036276395.1 Pseudomonas sp. | reverse complement strand
GCCGCCACGGCGCATCCCGCGCAACAGCGCCGCACCGAGCGAGCAGGAGCAGGGCTGGTACCAGCAGATAGTCGATCAGACCTTGGACAGCAGCCTGATGAAACGCTACGGCAGCATCGACGAACAGGTCGGCGCCATCCTATTTCTCGCCTCGGATGAGGCCTCCTATATCACCGGCGTGACCCTGCCGGTGGGCGGCGGAGATCTGGGCTAAGCACCACGCCGCTCCTGCAGAAAACCACTGAGTTGTTCACAACAAAAACAATAGAGAGAACCCATGCCATGCGACAGATAGACGTACACCAAATTATCGATAACGCGCGCTTCAGCCGTTTCCACTGGATGGTCATGGCGCTCTGCGCGCTGCTGCTTATCTTCGACGGCTATGACCTGTTCATCTACGGCGTGGTGTTGCCGGCGATCATGCAGGAGTGGGGCCTGACCCCGTTGTAGGCCGGCGCCCTGGGCAGCTATGCGCTGTTCGGCATGATGTTCGGCGCCCTGTGCTTCGGCACCCTGGCCGACAGGATCGGGCGCAAGAAGGGCATCGCCATCTGCTTCGCGCTGTTCTCCAGCGCCACCATCATCAACGGCTTCGCCAGCAACCCCACCGAGTTCGGCATCTGCCGTTTCCTCGCCGGTCTCGGCTGCGGCGGCCTGATGCCCAACGCCGTGGCGCTGATGAACGAGTACGCACCCAAGCGCCTGCGCAGCACCCTGGTGGCCATCATGTTCAGTGGCTACTCGGTGGGCGGCATGCTAGCGGCGGGCGTCGGCATCTATATGCTGCCGCGCTTTGGCTGGGAGTCGATGTTCTTCGCCGCCGCCGTGCCGCTGCTGCTGTTGCCGCTGATCTTCTGGCTGCTGCCGGAATCGGTCGGTTTCCTGGTGCGCCAGGGCCGGCTGGTGCAGGCCCGCGCCATCCTCAATCGGGTGGATGGTGAGCAGGCGATCGGCGCCGATGACCAGCTGCTGCTGAGCGAGACCAAGGGCAAGGGCGTGGCCGTGCTCGAGCTGTTCCGCGACGGCCGCGCGCTGCGCACCCTGTGCCTGTGGCTGGCGTTCTTCTGCTGCCTGCTGATGGTCTACGCGCTGAGTTCCTGGCTGCCCAAGCTGATGGCCAACGCCGGCTACAGCCTGGGTTCCAGCCTGTCGTTCCTGCTGGCCCTGAACTTCGGCGGCATGGCCGGCGCCATCCTCGGCGGCTGGCTGGGCGACCGCTTCAACCTGAGCAAGGTGATGGTCGGCTTCTTCGTCGCCGCCGCCGTGTCGATCAGCCTGCTCGGCTTCAAGAGCCCGACGCCGCTGCTGTACGGCCTGATCTTCGTCGCCGGTGCCACCACCATCGGCACGCAGATCCTGCTGTATGCCGGCGCCGCGCAGTTCTACGGCCTGTCGATCCGCTCCCCCGGCCTCGGCTGGGCCTCCGGCATCGGCCGCAACGGCGCCATCGTCGGGCCGCTGCTGGGTGGCGCGCTGATGGGCATCAACCTGCCGCTGCAACTGAACTTCATGGCCTTCGCCATCCCCGGCGCCATCGCCGCCATCGCCATGAGCGTGTTCGCCGTCAGCGCCAAGCGCCGGCAGAGCGCAGGCGCGGCGCTGGTCGGCGCCAAGGCCTGAGCCTTAACCGTCTAACTGGAAGAATGAAATGAGCCAAGTCCTGATCGAAAGCGTGTCGGCGGTGATCGTCGACCTGCCGACCATCCGCCCGCACAAGCTGGCGATGCACACCATGCAGCAGCAGACCCTGGTGGTGATCCGCGTGCGTTGCAGCGACGGCCTCGAAGGCATCGGCGAGTCGACCACCATCGGTGGCCTGGCCTATGGCAACGAGAGCCCGGAGAGCATCAAGCGGAACATCGACAGCCACCTCGGCCCGCTGCTGGTCGGTCAGGACGCGGCCAATATCAATGCCGCCATGCTGCGCCTGGACAAGGCGGCCAAGGGCAACACCTTTGCCAAGTCCGGCCTGGAAAGCGCGTCGCTCGACGCCCAGGGCAAGCGCCTCGGCCTGCCGGTCAGCGAGCTGCTCGGCGGCCGCGTGCGCGACAGCCTGGAAGTGGCCTGGACCTTGGCCTCAGGCGACACCGCCAAGGACATCGCCGAGGCCGAGCAGATGCTCGATCTGCGCCGGCACCGCATCTTCAAGCTGAAGATCGGCGCCAACCCGGTGAGCCAGGATCTCAAACACGTCATCGCCATCAAGCAAGCCTTGGGCGAGCGCGCCAGCGTGCGCGTCGACGTCAACCAGTACTGGGACGAGTCCCAGGCCATCCGCGCCTGCCAGGTGCTGGGCGACAACGGCATCGACCTGATCGAGCAGCCCATCTCGCGGATCAACCGGGCCGGCCAGGTGCGCCTCAACCAGCGCAGCCCGGCACCGATCATGGCCGACGAGTCGATCGAGAGCGTCGAGGACGCCTTCAGCCTGGCGGCCGACGGCGCGGCCAGCATCTTCGCCCTGAAGATCGCCAAGAACGGCGGCCCGCGCGCCGTGCTGCGCACCGCGCAGATCGCCGAGGCGGCCGGCATCGCCCTGTACGGCGGGACCATGCTCGAAGGCGCCATCGGCACCCTGGCCTCGGCCCATGCCTTCGTCACTCTGCGCCAGCTGACCTGGGGCACCGAGCTGTTCGGCCCGCTGCTGCTGACCGAAGAAATCGTCACCGAGGCGCCGCTCTACCGCGACTTCGCCCTGCAGGTGCCGCGTACCCCCGGCCTCGGCCTGACCCTGGACGAAGAGCGCTTGGCGTTCTTCGCCCGCAAGTGACCTGAGAGGAAATTCCCATGCTGTTCCACGTGAAGATG
>DASUOY010000409.1:0-7320 GCA_036276395.1 Pseudomonas sp. | reverse complement strand
GCGGACGAGTCTGTCGATCCGGTGACCCTCAGCCTGGGCGAAGGCGAATACATCAAGCTGGTGGCCACGGCCACCGACGGTGATGGCGACAGTGCCGAGGCCGAGTACGACCTGAGCAATACCCTGTACTTCGAAGACGATGGTCCGTTGTTCCACTCCGTTATGGACGCCGTGCTATCCAGCGCTACGACTATTGCCTTCAACGGGTTGTATAACGCCAGCTTTGGTGCAGACGGGTTGGACTTCCTGTCGGTAGCTCTGGGTGAGGGCGGAACTTATGGTGGGGAATCGGTCAGTTTCGTGCAGAGTGATACGGCAGAGCCGGGCACCTTCAAGGTTGATGTGACTAACGGCGCGAACGAAGTGTTGTTCAGCTTCTATTACACAACCACAACTAACGCGGTGTCGGATGGCGGCGATGGTAGTGTTGAGTTCCATGCCTTCAGCAGCCTCACCGATCCGGCTGGCAGTCCGTTCTTTGAACTCACAATCAACCCGGATGGCACTTACACATTCGAGATGATTTCCAATGAGGTGATTTCCTCGACGACTGTGAATGGCGAGGATTTCTCGGCATTCGGCCCGATTGGCGAGGTGTCTACCGACGATCTGTCTCTCACCATTCGTGGGTCAGATAATGTCAACGCGTCTGATCAGGGTATCGGTGTCAAGACACCGAAGATTGATGCCGGTGAATGGCTTGAAATGGATTTTGCCAAGAGCCAGACCTTGGTCAGTTTTACCCTGCAGCAATGGACTGGTGGTGCCGCAGTAGCACTACTTGCCATTTCCTTTGATGGGGATCTGTTCGACTTTAATACCGCCGTAGCAGGCGATCAGAGTCTGTCGACGCTGAAGGGCACTGAGCGGATCACCGTAATAGTCGATGCGGATCTGGCGGGTACCTGGGCATACAATGCTGGCACCAAGACCTATACCATTTATGTGGATTCTGAGTTCACCGAACTCAGGCTCACACATGAGGGGGGTAATGGTTTCAATATCAATGACATTACTTACGACCAGATCACTACCATCGAAGACTTGACGCTTAACTTCGAGCTTGCAGTGACGGACGGCGATGGTGATATGTCGGTTTTGGATGATGAGTTGACTGTAACGATGCTCGATCCTGAGGCCGTAATATCTGCAACAGAGGATGGGGTCGATGCCGATAATGGTGTGGTGCTGGTCGGCAATGGCTCGAGTGACACCTTGATCGGTGGTGAAGGTGACGACATCCTGATCGGTGAACTTGATAACGATAACCTGACTGGTAATGGCGGCGCCGATACCTTCGTCTTTGCCGAAGCCGGGGTTGATCATGCCGATGTGATCACCGATTACAGCTTCGCCGATGGCGACAAGATCGATCTGGGTGCATTGCTTGACGCTAACTTTGGCGTTGTCAGCAGCACTGTGACCGATTTCGTGCAGATCACCGAGGTAGTTGGTGGTGCGACACTTCAGGTGGATGTTGATGGCAGCGGTGGGGACTTTGTCGAAGTGGCAACATTGGAAAATGTGAGCGCTGGAGACAAGGTTATGCTGCTGATTGGTGGTCAGGAACACGAATATATCGTGTGAGGCTGAGGTAAATATTGAGCCCGCCTTCTTAGTGAAGGCGGGCTTTTTTATAGGTCTGAATAATTGCTGGTATCAGTATCAGGTTGCTGTGAACTGCTTATGTGGTGATTTGCTTTCAACCATTCAGTGATTGATTTTTTGCAAGTAACTCACCACATCCGGCGCCCCCGCCAAGCGCAAGCCTTCACCCAGTGCCGTGGCTTCGGCCGAATGTTTGGGTAGCAGGAGGATTTCCGGCTCGCCCGGGTTGCGCAGTAGCGATAGGCGGGCATAGGGTAGGCCGTTGTCCAGTAGCAGGCCCATAAAGGCCGGGTCGCTCCAGGCAGCTCCCGGCATGGCCAGCACATGGTAGTGCTGTTGCAGGGCTGCCAAGCCTTGGCTGCTTAGGCGGTAGTGGCTGATGTCTGCTGGCAGGGTTATTTCCAGTTCACGACGGCGCGCATAGGCAATGGCGCAGGCAAAGGCTTCACTGTGTTGTTCGCCGCTCCAGAACAAGCGTTCACCATGCCAACTGGCCTGGCGCAGATTGATGCGTTCCCCGGCCAGAAAGCGTGGCAGCGACAGGCTGATGGTTTTGACGAAGTCCTTGTAACTGATAATGCGTACTTGCCGGCAAGGCGGGCTGGCGGCGTAGTCCTCGAAACTGGCGAACTGAGCCTGTATCGGGTGGTTGCCGGAAAAACCGTCGACCAGACGCAGGTCGAACGAGTCCAGTTGTTGTTCCTGCAATTCGACGACGCGGATCAGTACGGCGTGGGCCTGCGCTTTGTCTTCCTGGACCGGGCCGGAAAGGGCGCTACGTGGCAGATCAACCAGGCGGTGTAATGGCGGGCCGTCTTGCCAGCTGATGCTGTGGTGGATGGGGGCTGGGGGGGCGAATGGCAGGCGCAGTTGGCTGGCCCGCTCGAGTATCTGGCGAGGCGCACGGCCAATCAGGCCCAGGCGTTGTGCCAGAGCACCAAGGCGTGAACTGAGGCTAGAGGGTTGCTCAGACAGACTCATGGCCAGGTACGAACTCCAAAGTCACCGCCGCCAGTTTGGCAGAGCCAGACGGCTGCTGAACAGGCTTTATCGACCGCGTTGACAGGTTTTTTATGGCCTGCCATCCCTGGCGGCCACCCTACGGGCCGTCGCTGCGTGACGTTAAAAATTCCTCCCAGTAATTTTTTATGGCCTGCCATACATGGCCGCACACCCTGCGGGTCGTCGCAGGCGACGTTAAAAATGGCTCCTGGCCATTTCTTCCTGAGCTTGCGCCTTGCCTGTGGCAAGATTGTCGCATTCATTTGCGAAGGAGCCTCCATGCCCAGTCTGGTGCTGGATATTGCGCTATCGGCCGAGCGGTTGCTGGCGGTCTATCAGGGGCGTGCCAATCGTATTCTTGTGCACAGTCGCGATGGTCGGCGAGTTAGTGTGCCTGCCCATCATTTCCGCCCGTTTCTGACTCGTGAAGGGGTTTATGGTTCCTTCGAGCTTGAGTTTAGCGTAGCGGGTGAGTTGCTCAGTCTGCGGCGTTTGAGTTGAAGCACCATGCGCCTCGCCTATCAGCCAGCC
This sequence comes from Pseudomonas sp., assembly GCA_036276395.1. Taxonomy (GTDB): domain Bacteria; phylum Pseudomonadota; class Gammaproteobacteria; order Pseudomonadales; family Pseudomonadaceae; genus Aquipseudomonas. The sequence continues at coordinate 4,179 of DASUOY010000409.1, read as the reverse complement.
AGGCGGCTATAATCGCGGCCTTTGCCACTTTATCGAGCTAAGCCTGCCCATGTATACCCTGGCCCGCGAGCTGCTGTTCAAACTGTCCCCGGAAACCTCCCATGAATTGTCCATCGACCTGGTTGGTGCGGGTGGTCGCCTAGGCTTGAATGGCGTGTTGTGCAAGCGCCCGGCGGCGTTACCGGTCAAGCTTATGGGGCTGGAGTTTGCTAACCCGGTGGGGCTGGCTGCTGGCCTGGACAAGAACGGCGATGCCATCGACGGCTTTGCCCAGCTCGGTTTCGGCTTTGTCGAGATAGGCACGGTCACGCCGCGCCCGCAGCCGGGTAATCCCAAGCCGCGTTTGTTCCGTTTGCCGGAGGCCGAGGCAATCATCAATCGTATGGGCTTCAACAACCAGGGTGTCGATCATCTGCTGGCTCGGGTGCAGGCGGCCAAGTACAAAGGCGTGCTGGGCATCAATATCGGCAAGAACTTCGATACCCCGGTCGAGCGTGCGGTGGACGATTACCTGCTGTGCCTGGACAAGGTTTACCAACACGCCAGCTATGTCACCGTTAACGTCAGCTCGCCGAATACCCCGGGGCTGCGCAGCTTGCAGTTTGGCGATTCGCTCAAGCAGTTGCTGGAAGCCTTGCGTCAGCGTCAGGAAGAGCTGACCCAGGTGCATGGCAAGCGTGTGCCTCTGGCGATCAAGATTGCGCCGGATATGAGTGATGAAGAAACCGCCCAGGTTGCGGCGGCGCTGCTGGATACCGGTATGGATGCGGTGATCGCCACCAACACTACCCTGAGTCGCGAGGGCGTGCAGGGGCTGGAGTGGGGCGATGAGGCGGGTGGTTTGTCCGGTGCGCCAGTGCGTGACAAGAGCACTCATATAGTCCGGGTGCTGGCGGGTGAGTTGAAAGGCCGTTTGCCAATCATTGCCGTGGGCGGCATTACCGAAGGCAAGCATGCTGCTGAGAAGATCGCCGCGGGCGCCAGCCTGGTACAGATTTATTCCGGCTTTATCTACAAGGGCCCCGCGTTGATTCGCGAAGCGGTGGATGCGATTGCGGCTTTGCCGCAGAAGGCTTAGGCCTAAAACCGGCAGGCCAATAAAAAATGGCTGGGAGTCATTTTTAACGTCGCCTAGCGACGGCCCGCAGGGTAACCGCCATGGATGGCAGGCCATAGAAAATTACCGGGAGGAATTTTTAACGTCGCGTAGCGACGGCCCGAAGGGTGGCGGCCATGGAGGGCAGGCCATAAAAAAGGGCTCCCTTAGGGAGCCCCCTGGGCTCGCGCCCGCCGCTCGGATGGAGCGCGCTTGTTGAAGTCGGAGGTTTCCTAAATTAGCCGACAGCGTGAAGTTCGTTGAGTCGATGGATGCCAGCAGTGCCGGTCATGCCGTCCCAGTTATCACCGCGTCCTTCGCGCCAGCCGTTTAACCAAGCTTGGCGTACGGACGGAAGGGTGAATGGACATAGTTCGCGGGATTTACCATGGATCCCATATTGATAGCCGCGCAAAAAAGCTCTTTCTAACGGATCACGCTTAAGTCTTCTCATAGGGTGTAGCCCTCAATGTTGACTGTTATGTCCCTTAGACCTTGTAGCAAGGCCAGGCAGAGAAAGTTCTGCCTACGGAGTCCGCTGCCGGCGTCGCGAGCCTCCTTGCCATCACCGTTGCAGCGATGGCCTAGGTAGATTTCTAACGAATGCGCGGGTGCCTGTGAATGATCGTTTAGTCATAAGCACGTAACATTTTTGCGGGTCAGGCCATAAGTCATTCTGGTCTGGGCGCCGATTTAACGCCTTGAAGCCTATGCTGTGGGCTTTAGCGCTTGTTGTACTGCTGTTGTGCCAGCGCGAATTGATTGCGCTTGCACCTGCTGTTTATTCCGACGAAGGGTCGCACTGCGGCCTTTTGTCACTTATTTTGGCTGTGCTGGTTGGCCCGCACACCGTTACTGCCTTAGGCACTGGAAACTCCCATGTCGGATCGTTACGAACTCTTTCTCACCTGCCCCAAGGGCCTCGAAGGCCTACTGCTCGAAGAGGCAGGCGCACTTGGGCTTGAAGAGGCGCGCGAGCACACCTCGGCCATTCGTGGCATGGCCGACATGGAAACCGCCTATCGCCTGTGCCTGTGGTCGCGCCTGGCCAACCGCGTGCTGTTGGTGCTCAAGCGCTACAACGTGCAGGATGCCCAGAGCCTTTACGAAGGTGTGCTGGAAGTCGACTGGTTCGAGCACCTGGAATCCACCGGCAGTCTGGCCGTGGAGTTCAGTGGCAATGGCTCGGGCATCGACAACACCCATTTCGGTGCGTTGAAGGTCAAGGACGCCATTGTCGACAAGCTGCGCCTGAAAGACGGCACGCGGCCTTCGGTGGACAAGCTCAACCCGGATCTGCGCGTGCACCTGCGCCTGGATCGCGGCGAGGCGATTCTGTCTCTCGACCTATCCGGCCATAGCCTGCATCAGCGCGGCTATCGCCTGCAGCAGGGCGCCGCGCCGCTGAAGGAAAACCTCGCCGCTGCCGTACTGATCCGCGCCGGCTGGCCGCGTATCGCCGCCGAAGGCGGCGCGCTAGCTGATCCGATGTGCGGTGTCGGTACCTTCCTGGTTGAAGCGGCGATGATCGCCGCCGATATCGCGCCGAATATGACCCGCGAACAGTGGGGCTTCAGTAAATGGCTGGGCCATGTGCCGGCCTTGTGGAAGAAAGTGCATGCCGAGGCCGAGCAGCGCGCAGCGGTAGGCATGGCCAAGCCGCCGCTGTGGATTCGCGGTTATGAGGCCGACCCACGGCTGATCCAGCCGGCGCGCAACAATATCGAACGCGCTGGTATGAGCGATTGGGTCAAGGTCTATCAGGGCGAAGTGGCGACCTTCGAGCCGCGTCCGGATCAGAACCAGAAAGGCCTGGTGATCTGCAATCCACCCTACGGCGAGCGCCTGGGTGATGAAGCCAGTTTGCTCTACCTCTACCAGAACCTCGGCGAGCGTCTGCGTCAGGCCTGCATGGGCTGGGAGGCGGCGGTATTTACCGGTGCGCCGGATCTGGGCAAGCGCATGGGCATCCGCAGCCACAAGCAGTACGCCTTCTGGAACGGTGCGTTGCCGTGCAAGTTGTTGCTGATCAAGGTGCAGCCCGAGCAGTTCGTCACCGGTGAGCGCCGTACGCCCGAGCAGCGTGAACGCGAACGTGAGCAGGCCGAGGCGGACAAATCACCGCTGGAGCCGCTGGAGCGCCAGTACAACAAGAACGGCAATCCGATCAAACCGGCACCGGCTCCTGTGGTCGAGCAGGCGCGCCTGAGTGAAGGCGGGCAGATGTTTGCCAACCGCCTACAAAAGAACCTCAAACAGTTGGGCAAGTGGGCGCGCAAGGAAGACGTGCAGTGCTACCGCCTGTACGACGCCGACATGCCGGAATACTCCATGGCGGTGGATCTGTATGGTGATTGGGTGCATGTGCAGGAATATGCCGCGCCCAAGTCCATTGACCCGGAGAAAGCCAAGGCGCGCATGTTTGACGCCATCGCCGCGATTCCGCAGGCGTTGGGCGTCGACAAGAGCAAGGTGGTGATCAAGCGCCGCGAACGCCAGAGCGGTACCAAGCAGTACCAGCGTCAGGCCACTCAGGGCCAGTTTATGGAAGTCAGCGAGGGCGGCGTAAAGCTGCTGGTCAACCTCACCGATTACCTGGATACCGGGCTGTTCCTCGATCATCGTCCGCTGCGCCTGCGTATTCAGAAAGAGGCCGCCGGCAAGCGCTTCCTCAACCTGTTCTGCTACACCGCCACGGCCACCGTCCATGCGGCCAAGGGCGGCGCGCGTACCACCACCAGCGTCGACCTGTCCAAGACCTATCTGGACTGGGCGCGGCGCAACCTGTCGCTCAATGGCTATTCGGACAAAAACCGTCTGGAGCAGGGCGATGTGATGGCCTGGCTGGCCGAAGACCGTGGCGAATACGAGCTGATCTTTATCGACCCGCCGACCTTCTCCAACTCCAAGCGCATGGAAGGCATCTTCGATGTACAGCGCGATCATGTGCAGTTGCTCGACCTGGCCATGGCCCGCCTGACCAAGGACGGTGTGCTGTATTTCTCCAACAACTTCCGCAAGTTTGAGCTCGATGAGAGCCTGGCGGCGCGTTACCAGGTTGAAGAAGTCAGTGCATCGACTCT